>CAYXPX010000001.1:0-12309 GCA_964467335.1 Candidatus Woesearchaeota archaeon
TCGGCTTCGCCTCAGTCGCCTCGTTCTTCGAACTCGGGTGCATAACAAGTATTATGCTCAATCGTGGCTAGGCTTTCCATGTTTTTTGAAATAGCTTTCTTCCGAGTCTTTGAGAAAAGTCTTTATTTGCATAATAACAACTTCTATGGGCACATTTTCATTGCCACTTTGGGTAACATAAGATATACTCCCATCAGGATATCTTAATATCCTTATACCAAAAACAAACCTACCTATCTCAATTGGTTCTTCTGGCATTCTTTTTCCATCCCAAGAACTCTAGCATCCAATCAAATTTGGTAGTTTCACTAAGTTTTTTATCTTTTATAATGTTACCCCATTCCTTAGATTTTACATTTGCCATAAAAGTTCAATAGGTTTCAAACTTATTAAGCTTTGTGCTTTTGCCTAGCCACGACTCCTCGCTAACGCTCGGCCACTAACGTGGGAGCATAACAAGGATTAGATGTAATTCAGAAACCTGCCTTATCTATCATATATTCGTGGTCTTTTATCTATTTTAGAAATTAGTATGAGGTTTCTATCATACTTTACTTTGTAGGTTGCACGGTAGTCTCCTATTCTAATCCTAAACACTTTTTCTCCTTCATGCCATCCTATGAATTTTGCATCTGATGGTACTGGTTCGTTTATGAATTTTCTCTTTAGTGTTTTGCGTATTCTTTCTTCTACTTGTTTATCTGCTTTTCTTAGAAATCTGTCCGCATCTTGCGAAAGTACTGGTTCAAACATTATAATTTCACGACTTTCCCTTTTTTCAAGTCATCTTCTGCACGATCAAGAGAAGTTACATCATCGTCTGTTAAAACTAGATCAATATCAACTATATGTTCTTTGAGATAGTCTAAATCACTTCTAATTGCTTTTAATTCATCAAGTATTTGCTTTGTTTCTGTTGTCATAATAGATTAATAGTTCACACTTTTATATAGTTTTCGGCAGGTTTCTGAACTTGAATTTCTTCGAAATTCACTTTTACTTCCTAAAAGACGCCTAACAAGTATTAGTGGAAATTGATTTTTGGCTCTACTGGTACTTCATGAATTCGTTTTCTTCAACCTTTGCAAGTTTCAGAACATTCTTGAGTGTTCCGAGTTTGATCTCCTTGTGGTTCGGGACGACTGTTCCAACAGCTCCTTCAGGTGTCTCCTTTCGAAGAACAATATGGCTTCCTCGTTGACGAATAACAGAAAATCCAAATTTGTTGCAAAGTATCTTTACGCACTCTTTTCCAGATGTCTTCTTAAGCTGGTGCAACCTCAGCCACCTCAAATGTTGTAAGAATAGGATGCTCGGTTTCTTTTAAGTGGAATTCTTCGAGATAGAGTTCGGTGGCCTCCTTG
This sequence comes from Candidatus Woesearchaeota archaeon, assembly GCA_964467335.1. Taxonomy (GTDB): domain Archaea; phylum Nanobdellota; class Nanobdellia; order SCGC-AAA011-G17; family GW2011-AR18; genus CAYXPX01. The sequence continues at coordinate 1,365 of CAYXPX010000001.1, forward strand.
AGATTTGCAATTGATTCTTCAATGGTGTATCCTTGACTCGCTGTGCCAACCTCAGGGCATGTTGCAACATACATATTTTCTTCTTTATGAACAATAGCTGTAAATGTTTTCATATAGCATATATCTGGTGTCTTGTATATAAAGGTTGCGCCAAAAATCAACTCTGCGCCGCCATTGGCGGCTTGCCCTCCCTGCAGTCGGGTCCACTAACAGCGATTAGGCGAAATTCTGGCACTCACTTAAGATGTAATTATTTTAATGCCTTTCTTATCTTTAGTAAGTATGGCTTGTTTTCCTGAAGTGATTTTATACTCTGCAACAATATCGCTAGGTATTCTTATAGCGATGCTATTCCCCCACTTTGCAAAAGTCACCTCTTTCGCTTTCCTTAGGTTTCTATACTTATGAGCTAAGGCTTGCAGTTGTTTCATATCCATAATTTCTTCACCACAGGAATTACATTTAAATGCTTCAAATTCCATTCCGTCTTGCTCCATAATATCTTTAACTTTCTCCATTGTTCCTTTTCTGCATATTGGGCATTTCATTTTTAGTTACCTCTTTCTATTGTTTTAATTATAATAGCATAACCGACATCTTCTCCTATGTATATGACAGATCCGCCTTTCTTTGATCTACTGATAAATTTTATCCCGTGTTTCCCAAATTTTTTAACAGTTCCAGTCTTCAAAACAGTAAAAAAACGATCTGGATAAGCAATTTCTCTTTGTCTTGCTCGTTTTATAGCGTGAACCATTATAATGATAGGCTTACCCTCAAAGTAGACCTCTTTTATGTATCTACATAGATATACATGTATATAAATACTTCGTTCGCTCCTCGACCACGCTGCGCTTTCGCTTCACCGCGTTACGCTCACCCTCACTTAACATCATTATGTGCAATATTACTCAGGCAAAATTTAAATCTCGAGATTTAATTCATGATTGTGTTGTCTTATTACTGGTAAAGCCTTCCTAATAATGGCTATTAAATCCGAAGTTGGAGCATCCATAATTTCCTGCCAAATTTTATTATGCAGTCCATCATAGATTACGGTAGAATCAATACCTGTATAGAACTGCCTCCCGTACCATGGTAATTGAACACTAACCTCCCAACGACCTTCGTCAATCTTGCTAGCAAGTATAAAAGATTCTCCTTGAGGAAGATATACCTTAATTTCGGCATTGTTTTTGTCAGAATATCTTTCAACTAATATCATACTGTAATTATATTTTTTCACGCTTTATTAAATTTTGCCCTGCGTCATACTGTCGGTCGCTTCGCTTCAACCTTCGCTAACGCTCAAACAATTAAATGGAACTCCCCCTTTTCTGAATTACTAAAACTAAAATGTAAAAGACGGGTTCGGCTCTTTTTAACTTTCCCAATGAGGTGTGAATCTAGTTTCGTAATGAGCACCAGCTAAAATATTTTCCAACTTAATTTTTCCATCAACTAATGTAGCATAGTGCATTACATCATCAAAAACAACGTGTATTATTCCTTGAGCTGAACTATGTCTACGCGCTACATGGATATTATCTACATGATCCAAAACTGCTTTTGCATGCTCTGTCGTTTCATCTCTAACCATTACATGATTGTGATCTGCATGAGAGGGGTCATAGATCACATCAAAAGGCTTGCCAGTTTGCTGTAATCTAAAAGCTTCATCACTCCGAACAAAAGTAGAAAGGCCCAATCGCGATATGAGATGATCAATAGGATTCATAGACTCTCCCAACGTGGTACTATACTCCCGTTCATCTGCTGGCATGAAGCTACAAAGGGCAGCTTCGTAATTCCCTACAGCTACATTTCTAGAAAGTTGACGAAAAAACGCCTGTGTAAAATATTCCCTTGGTAATGTTCTTGAACCATGGGCGTGAAGTTTAGTTGGATCTGTATAGCCTTCAGCAAGTGCCCAAGGATTTTGATTAAAAAATTCAGGATCAGTCTGATATATTGCCACAGCGTCTTGCCCATATCTTGACTTAACTTGCTCTGTCGTGAGTACGTTCTTGGCTCCAGTAGCTGGAGTAACAGGTAGCTGTGATGGTTGTGGTTGAGTTGGTTGTGTGCCTGCTTTTCCACCTAAAACAGCACAAGCTCCACTGCTCCCTAACAATGCTAAAACAACTCTCCTATCCATTACATTTTGTGACATAATTAGTTGGAATTACTGGTTCTTTATAAATCTTTTGCCATTATAAAGTAGTCTTAAGATTTTTCCAAAAAATTTATTAAATCCAACCTCTGTTGAGAGAAACTAACAGGAATTGTATTCAATCAGCCACAAAAAAGGTTTAATAAAAAACAGCACATATTAAAAATATTTATACGTCAATTATGACTCTGCAGAACCATGTCCTGTCAGATTTCTGCTCAAGTACAAAATTGTGCATGGTGACAGCCTTTGTATCATCAAGCAGTTCATGTTTATTTCTGTCAAGAAATTCACCGCTGCATTTTGCAAAAAGGTGGTATCTTTTGTTGTCATGTTTTATTACAATTTCAAAATCCTTAAACAAAAGTCCTTCAGTATCCTTAACAAAGATAAGCTCTGAAAGAAAGTCATAAAGCAGATTTTCAAGGTTGTCTGATTCAAGTGTTATTTCATAAAAGTCTTTATCTCCAAGTGTGTTAGTATTGACCATGGAATTCTCGACAGCAAGCGCTGCATTTTCAAATAATTTTTCAAGTGTGCTTCCATGCGCCTCAAACATCACATCAGCTGTATGCTGTAAAAATTTATATCCCTTCATTTTTTCTCCTCTCTACAACAATATTTATTTGTGTTAGAACCCCATCTCTGTCCTCTTTTACCAATATGTTTCTGTTCGTAACCTGCTTTACTATATCCTTAATCCTGTACTCCGGCCTCATCTTGTCGCCTGATAGTACTGCATCAAGGAAAAATTCTCTGCCAACCATGTCTATTTTCATGTTTTTTACTGAAGCAGGAATAAAAAGATCGCTGTTTGCAGAGTCATAAAGTCTTTTCAAAAATAAGTAAAGCAGTTCCTCTGTATTTTTTGCCTTTATAAAAAAAGTCTTTGTTATGTTCTGCACAATTTCGTTCGTGTCAACAACTACATCAAACATGTTTAATGCAGTTCTTGAGAATGAGCTCTCTATGTCCTTTTCCTTTGATGATATTGTTATTTCCTCTACCTTTCTCATGGTTTGTCTGTGTTGCCGGACTTTATATTAATTATTATTGTTTTTTTGTAGCCAGTAATAGGAAGACTTTTAAGCGTGGCATAGATGCTGTTCATTTGCCTGAAGAAAGGTTTATAATTTATTAGTCAGCATGAAAACACATGTGGGCTCGTAGCTCAGCCTGGTAGAGCAATTGGCTCTTAATTTTGAAAAAAACGTGCCAGAGGGATACCAATAGGTCGCGGGTTCAAATCCCGTCGAGCCCAATCATAAACACCTAAAACATAGGATAAATTTAAAAACAAATACCCTGTCTTTTTCTTATGCTCCCGTCGTCTAGCCCGGTCAAGGATAAAGTTGTTTAAAAACATTATAACCCTCTCGAGGCTTTGACGCGAGTTCAAATGAACACTTTTGGAAAAAGCGTTCGCGGAAAATCTCGCCGGGAGCATATACTCTCTAAGAGAGTGCCCTAAGCCTGGAGCTTAATCTTTAAAGAATATTGCCACGAGCGTGGACGAGTTTTATTCAAGAACGCAATTTTGTATTGCCTTGCCTGACTTTTTCAAGCTTAATATTCAATAGTTGAATTTATTTATATAAATTATTATATTCGGGTAGATGAATTCATTCTTGTAAAATTTCTATTGTTCTTTTTATTTCTTCTGAACTGTGATTTAATTGTTGACTGGCTTTTTGATAATCTTCATTTTTTATTGTATCTAGAGATTTCTTTACAATTTTTAGTGTGACAAATTGCCTGACCCTTTTGCTTAAGTCCTTAGGTTTTCCTTCAGAATAAAATAGTAATGCAAAAATATCACAGATGTCTTTAATTTTCTTATGTTCTTTATCTCTATACTGTAAGGCATTTAATTTTGTAGCTAATAGTAATTCTGGTCTTGGTAATAATAATCTCTTGTTGAATTCTTTGAGTTCTTCTCTATGTTCTTTATTCTCAAAGGCAAATCTTAATAATGGCTCATCTGCTGGCTGGAATTTGAATACTGCTTTGAAGTTTTTAGGAATATAGTCTACCAGAGGATCAATGTACATTGGAAAAATAAAATGTGAAGGTATTATCTGCCCTTCTTGTATTTCCTCTTCTGTTTCTGTATGAACTTCTTTTAATAATCTAAAACTTAATGGCTTGAATTTTAGTTTGTTTTGCAATGCCTGTAATGATTTTGCTAAGGCTGAATTTTTCATCTCATCCGTTGTTATGTTTTTGTCTAGGTGAAATCCTAGATCAATATCCCTACTTCCTAAGTAAGGTCTTCCTTGTGCTTCCTGAAAGTTTTTATTAACATGAAAGAATACTGCCCATCCTCCAAGAATGCATATTGGTTCTTCTAGAACTTTGATTACTTCCTGTAAATATTTGTATGATGTTCTTGTTTCAAATTCATTGTACATTTTTCTTCAACTTTACTAGAAGCATTTCTGCTGCTTCTTCACAAGGACCTCCTTCTTTATACAAATCCATAATTAACTGTGGCAAGCTTACTATTGATAGACTGTTTATTCTTCTTTTATTATACATAATATGAGGGTCAGTAATTATTATTCTAACATTGCCTTTTCCATATAATCCTTCTTCAGTTAGTAATTTATGCCATTTTTGCAAATCTTCTTCTTTTATGTAAATATCTAGTCTTGAAGGAAATATATATTTTTGTACTGCATTTTCAGCATAGTATGTAGTTACAGCATAATCTAAACTTATTTTCTTTAATGATTTTAATGGATTTTGGATTAAATATTCTCTATATTTTTTTGGCTTCTTGTATATGCTTAACCAATACTTTAAAAGCTTAATTTTATCTATAGATTTACTTCCTTTAGCGAGTTTTTTCTCTTCCAACTTTCTTAGGAATAATATTACCCATTGCCTTGAACACTCTGCTTTTTTTGATAGTTCATTCTTGCTTAAAACTTTGTTTTCAGCTAATAACACTCTTAATATCCTATCTTGTTTGTGCCCTCTCATAACATGTAAGTATCTAAGCTAGTATATAAAGCTTACTTACATGTAACTATCTGTGGATAGGTCCAGCACTTTTGATTTTAGGACTTTTTGCAACTAACAAAATTTCCATGGCTTAGGTATATTACCATTAGCCATAGGCATGTTTTCAATAATTTCTGTTTGTAAAACCTCTTTCGGTTGCAGGGCTTTCAACGTATCTTAATCTAAGAGAATTTTTAGTGCCGCTTACTATAACCTTATCGCCCTTCAAAGGATAAAGCCTGTAATTTGCAAGAACAGCAGCAGCCTTTTCTGCATCGCCTGCTATAACTAATGTGCTCGTTCTCCTGTGATTAATTAGCTGTATCAAGGCCTCGCCCTCTTCCAGGCCAAGATCCTCAATTGAGCAGCTTTTTGCCTTTAATGCCTCAGCTACCATTCCGTTTGTGCATGGATTCCCAATAACTATAAGATTAAATTCTCCGTTTGGAATATTTTGTCTTGCATATCTTTTTGCGCACATTGTTTGTTTGATTAGATTGCGGGTATCTGCTTTAAGCGCCCTTTCTATGTTTGCTGCTGCACGGGATATTGTATGATCATACCTATCAGTAAGAACAAATGCAACCCCATTGCATACACTGTTTTTTATAAAAGGGTATGGATAATCAGAAAGTGTTGGTTTTTTTCCAAGAACAGCAAAGCCAGTCAGCGAGCTTCCTATTGTTGACACAAACAAAACAGCAAGGAAAGCAAAAATAGCAATTATTATGGCCCTCTTTGTGTTTTTATGCATAGTAAAATATAGGTTATAATAGTTATTTAAATGTTTCTAACAGCCTGCATTGTTAACCTAGAGGGACTTTACTTTTTGTTTTAAGTTCTAATCGAAACATATATTAAACTTAAAACATAGATTTTATTGGATGGGGTGACTACTTTGCATCTTTTTTGTGGTCACCTAACTCTTTTTTTAGGTTTTTATATTCTTTTATGTATAATTCTATTGTTGGTTTTAGGTCTTTGTTGAATTCATATGCCTTTAGTGACTGATAATATTCTGCTCTGTTCTTGAGGTCTATATTAATGGGGGGAAGATTGTTTTTTATTAATATATTATTAAGTAATATTCTTCCAACTCTTCCGTTTCCGTCTATAAATGGATGGATGTTCTCAAATTGGTTATGAATTACTGCACCGAGCACCAAAGCAGGGTACTTTGATTTATTTTTGTTGTACCAATCAACAAGTTCTCTTAATAAATAGTTAATCCTTCCTTGAGGCGCTCCTTCATGTATAGCATTACCTTTGCTGTCCATGACAACAACTTCTTCACCTTTTTTTCTCAGTTTTCCTGCAAATGGTTTTGAATTCCTAAAGACAATCTTGTGTATTTTTTTGATTAATAGTATTGTCATGTGCTCTCTTGTTCCCCTAATAAACCTGATCGCTTCATCAACACCATACGCTTCCGCAATATCTTCTTTTGACTTTTCAGGCCATTTGTCTTTTTCTAAAAGGTTTATTACTTCCTTCTGGTTTAACTTGCTCCCTTCTATAGCATTGGTGTTGTAAGTGAAAATTTCTGAGAAAACTTTCCAGTCAGATTCAGATAAGTGGGAAATTTTTAGAGGAATCTCTTGTTCTAAATGTTTTATTTGTGCTATCTCAGCTCTTGAGAGTTCAAAATGAAGGGGGTCTTTTATGATATTATATTTATGGATTTCTTCTAATATTAGCTTTTCTGCTATCTTCTTTCTTTCTTTAAGCTTGTCTTTCTTCAAATCATGGCCTAAGTATTTTCTAAACTTATGGACTTTAGAACCCTCTCTATAAGAATACGCAAGATAATACTTTATTCTCTTTCCCAAATTTCTCTTTTCTATGTGCACAGCAATAAAAGAGGTGACCACATATTTAAAGATTTCTATTATAGGTGACTACATTTTAATAATTTTGTGGACACCTTAGAATTTGTAATTGCTTCTGTTTTTAGGGTGTTTGTATCTATAGTCTTTTACTTCATGATCTCATCTTAAATAAGCAGAATCAGTAAACAAAAAACGTTGCTTCTGATGAGCTTTCTTCGCCTTCAGGATGTTTTACACTGGCAGAAAGTGTGTAAAAACCAAGACCATTATTGTAAGGAAGGGTAATGTATCTGACAAAACTGTTCTCTGTTTCAATAGCAACAGTTTCAGACTTTCTTTCTATAACCTTCCCGTCTGGAGAAATTATTTTATATTCAAGCACAACATCCATCCTTCCGCTGCCGCCAATTCTCTTTATTTCAAGGTAGCTGAGCACCTGCCCGCCGTCAGAAACCACCTTGTATTCTTTGGGTATTGTTAAGGCAGTCTGAAATAAAGGTTCTTCTATGCTGTTCTTGCTTGCAAGCCCTGTTGGATGTTTGTTTTGAAATGTGTAAAGTGCGGTGGCAAAAACAGCAAATAAGACAAATAAAAGAAGTATTAGCCTCTTGTCCATAAGAAAATCATTATTTAATAATATTTAACCTTTTTGGAAACAAAAAGTCATGGGAAGCACCTAAAAAGTAGCTGTCTTTAACACAAAAAAAAATGAAACACAAGATTTTTATACTAGTTTTCCAGAATACCGCTTATGATTGCAAAGAAAAAAGCAGATATTCCTGATCTTGTTGAATCTACAGACCAGCTTGTAAGAAGAATTGATAAACTGCTGTCTTTGTTTGAAGAGGCTGCAAAACATGTAAGCGAGGTTGAAAGCACTGAGCAGAAGATAAAAATGCTTTCTGAAAAACTTGAAACCCTTCTGGAACAGAACAGGTCCATAGCCCAGGGTTTAATATTGCTTGAAAAATATGTCAGGGGAAAAACAGGACTTCACGAGTAGTAATGGGGAAGAGCCTTTCTTTCTTGTTAACGAATTCTTGGAGAAAGAAAAAAACGAGCTGGAAGGCATTCTTGAAGTAGTTAAAAGAAAAAATATGAAGCACTTTGACAGGGCAGCATTGCTTAAGAATTTCACAGAGGGGATGTTTTATGCATCATTAAAAAAGGCGCACGGTGAAAAAAAGTCCCTAGAAGAAGAAAAGAAAAAGCTCAGGGAAGAGCTGCTTAAAAGAAAACAAGAATTGATTAAAATAATTTCAGAGCGCGAGAAAAAGAAAGGGCCTGCAGTAGAAATAAAGAAAAAACCAGGAGAAAAAAAAGAGATTATAAAGTCAAGGGTAAGCGGAAAGACATTTGTTGCTGCAGAATTCTCAGACGGGTTTTACACAGTAAAAGAGCCTGAATTAAAGCCGCATGATATGAGGATCCTTGCAGAAATAAAAAAGCTTGACATAAAAAATGAAAAGCAGGTGATAAAAACGCTGAAGGAAGCATGCGTGAAAAACAGTGTAAATTACTCTGAAAACTATTATGATATTATGAGGTATTATCTGATAAGAGACAAAAGGAAGTTTGGAAGGATAACTCCGCTTATTGAAGACAGGGATGTGACAGAGATTGTATGCACAGGACCGAATAAGCGGATATTGATAACCTATAAAGGAAAGCACGACATACCGTCAAGTGTTATTTTTGACAATGATGAGCAGATAAATACTTTTGTAAAAAATATGGCGCAGAAGGCAAATGAGAAATTATCTCCTGAAAAGCCGTTCTTTAAGGCAGTTGTTGGCAGTATGGCAGTAAGCGCAAACATAGGCACAAAGTTTATTGCACCGAAGTTTGTTATTATAAAAGAAAAGCAGGCTACTTAATCCACTCCCTGAAATAAATACTTGGATTTTCTCTGTCTCCTTTAAGGCTTATTATGTTTCTTCTTGCAAGTTTTATAAGCGCATAATCCATTTTATCCCTGTTGAACCCAAGTACAGCCCTGAGCTCCTCTTTTTTTATTCCCTCTTTTCCTATTAATTTTATTATGGTTTCCCTCTCATCCTTGTTCAGGTCTTCCATAACATTTTCAATAAGTGGAGTGATTGTTTTTATTTTTTTTATTGGTTCCTTTTTTGGTTTTTTATGTTTGTGCCTGAAAATTTTCTTCCCCATATTTTCAGCATCTTCTATCTCCCTCTCGACAAAATAGGCAAGTGAATTTCTGCTCTCCCACATATCAATGGCAAAATAAACAAGAAGTGCAGCTAAAAGCCCTGTTAAAAATAATTTAAGCTCATTATATTCTCTTTCAGGAAGAATGTCATCTTCGAGAAGACCTGATATAAACTCTGGCTTTATAATTAATTTTTTTTCGCATGGAATTGAGCAGCATATTGTATTTTCAAGATTTTCAAGAAGCCTTCCCCTGCAGATATAGCCCTCATTGCAGAAATTGCCCATTTGTGTTTCACAGCTGCAGTCAGGATCTCCATTCAGGCATTTTATATTGCATCCGTCGCCGACACCGCATCCTGAATCACCGCTTGGTTCTCCAGTGTCTGCTGTCATACTTGTACTTTCAGGATAAGATGCAGCAGCAATAAGCAGGAACATAAAAATAAATAACCACCCCTTTTGCATATGTTAATAAAAATATAAAACTATAAAAATCTATTCCTCGTACATGACTGCCTCAGGGTTGCTCATAAATCCCTCATTTTTTATGTCATCCACAATGTAAAACAGCCTCTTGTCGCTTACCCCGAAGCTGTTCTCAATCTTGTCAAGAAATAACTCAACATCTTTGAGCTCTTTAAAAACACCTTCAGCCATAAAATCATACTCATTGTTGATCTTGTACACATTATTAATTGACTTGTTTTCAAGAAGAAAATTCTTTAATTCATCCCTTTTTTCCTTTGTTGTTTTCAGCAGCATGCTTACTCTTGTAGCAAATCCAAGTTTCCCAAAATCAATAATAACAGTGTACTTCTTTATAACACTCTCCTCATAACATCTTATCTTTTCATATATTGTGGATATTGGTATAGCTGTTTTCCTTCCCATCCTTGTAAGGCTCTGCCTAGCATTGTTTCTCAGGTTTGAGATTATCATCATTTCGCTTTTTTTCATGTTAAACACCCCAAAATACTATTATTTTCAGAAGATATATAATTAATCCTTAAGTTTTATATAATACCTTATAATTATGCATCCAAAAGCCTGCGATAAGCTTAAAAATTTTTGTCCTTGCAAGAGATCATGGCTGAAAATCTTGTATCAATAATAGATGATTGTGAAAGAGAATATGATGTAAAATTTAATGGAAAAGAGAGAAGATTGTTTCTTGAACATCTTGAGAGATACACTCCAAGGGACAGTAAATTATTTTCAAGAATAGGATGCATCGAAGGTACAAGAAAAAAATTTTTGGCAGGAAGGCTGCTCCTTTTTTCATACTTAACAGGAAGAACGCCAATAACAGCAGGGGTTGTTGGGAATACAAAAGTAGAGAGAATAAAAAAATTAGATGATTTGTATATGCTTAAGATAAGTGAGGTAGGGATACCTGAAATGTCTGCCAATAGCAGAACAGACAAAAGAATTTACAGGTTATATACCGGAATAAAAAACAGAGAATTTCGCTGGGGATTGCCTGGCCTTAAGGAGCAGATAAACAGCATAGGCAGTGATCCATTTGTTGTTGGATATTTTAATGGAACACCAGTAACATATGAAATGATTTTGAAATGCAGGTCCCCGTATGCAGATCCTAAAAAAGTCATAAGAGGGAACAGGAAAGGCAATACAAGAAAAAGAATAACAGATGATGACATAAACTTTATAAGAAGAAGGGGTGAGATGTATGATTGGAATGTAAAACTTGCAGCGCGGAGTCTTTCATATTCTGTTGAATTAATAAGGAGAGTATTCAGGAGCC
>CAYXPX010000001.1:12319-49591 GCA_964467335.1 Candidatus Woesearchaeota archaeon
CTGGCCTCAATAGTTCTTTAAATTTTGCTGAGATCAACGTGGCATGGACGGACAGACAGCACCTTTGGCAGAATCAGGTAAAGATATTCCTGATTCTGGAGAGAAAATCCCTGATTCAATAACTGAAATAATAGAAGACTGCAAAGAAGAATATGATGTTGAATTTGGAGAAGAACACAGAAAAGTGCAGGCAGGATTTCTTGCAGAAGACATTAAAAGGAACGTTGAACTTTCTGATAGAATACGTTTTAGGCTTGGTTATAAGTATGGTATAAGAAGAAAGATTTTGACAGCAAGATTATTGCTGTTTTCTTATCTTGCTGGTATAACAGATATAGAGGAGGACACTGAAGGCAGTTGTAAAGGAAAAATAAAAAATCTAGATGACATTTATATGCTGCAGATAAGCGAGGGGAAAAAAGGAATTATTTATAGAGGAAAAGACGAAAGACTGAGAGGGTTATACCAAGGAATAATAAGAAGGGCAGTCAGATGGGATGCGCCCGACATACCAGCACACATAGATGTTATTGGCAGCGATCCATCTGTTGTTGGACATTTTAATGGAAGACCTGTGACATATAAAATGGTTTTAAAATCAGTTATTGAATACCATGAAAGAATGGAAAAACAAAATAAAAAAATTATGCCAAGAATTCACAGGGGTGGCTGTAAACTCACAGAAGAAGATGTAAATTATATACTGCAAAGAGGTCCGATGTATGATTGGAGTATAAAGCTGGCAGCGCAGAGCATGCAATACTCAGCAGAGGTGATAGGAAGAGTGTATAGAAAAGCAAAAAAAAGCTAAAACAAGCTCTCTTCCTCGTACTCAAACTGCTTTTTTGAAAGCTGGCCCTTAACGATTCCAAACCTGTTCTTCAGGTGCATTAAATTCTCATTTATTTTAGGCACTGAATACTGCCATTTGATTTTTATGTCAAAATAGCCTGCCCTCATCTTGTACATTAAGATTATGTTGTCAATAATTTTTCCTATTTCATCGCAGTGCCTTACAAGAATGTCAAAATTTGTTGTTGAATTGAAATTTCCAAGGTGCCCGCTTCTGGTTTTCATGACTGCCTCTTTGAAGGGAGGAATGTGCTGTTTTATAATTCTTTCAATGTAATCCTGCATCCATACAGGATTTGAAATTACTCTCTCGCTTTGCTTGTTCTCAAATTTTTCTTTAAGATCTCTTATTCCCCTGTCAATATCAAGAAGCCTAAGTTCAGCAGTTTCCAATGGGGTCTTTATTATTGGTGTTGCCATACAAAAGTAGTGGTGGTCTAAATATTTAAATTTTGTTATATGCAGATCTTCAGAATTTAACCAATATACGGAGGTTATATTTTTAGGAATATGCGCTTCAGTCCTGCACATCAGGAGGTTATAGAAACTTATTTAAACTTCTAATAAGCTGTCAATTATATGAGAAAGGCAGCATTACTGATAATTTTTCTTCTATTTGTTTTTATAATTCCTTTGGTATTAGCGCACGGCGAGGATCAATTTGACGAAGCAAAAGAATTGATAGATTCTAAGGCTAGCTGTAATGATCTTAGTGACGAACAGCTGGAAATGATTGGAGATTATTTAATGGAGCAGATGCATCCAGGGGAACAGCATAAAAATATGGATGATGCATTGGGCGGAGAAGGTTCTGAAAATTTAATGCAGACACATATTAGGATGGCCAGAATGATGTACTGCGGAGAGATGAGTTCCATGATGAACATGCCGATGATGGGTGCAGGAATGATGCAGCAGAATAATTTCAGCGCAAGTTTAACAGAAAGCAGATTTTTCTGGCTGGTTATGGGATTTATAGTTGCATTATTAATCTTCATGATAATAAAGTTTCTAAAAAAGCCTAAAATAAAAAGTGCAAAGTAAGATTTGTTAAAAGCAGGATATTAAGCTTAAAAGCAATGAGAAAAAGATTAGAAAAAACATTAGCTCAATAGCTCTTTCCAAAGTAACATACTGCTTTTGCATCATTTCCGCAGTTGAAGCATTTCTTGCCTTTTACCATGGGTTCATCCAGAGGTATTACAATTGATTTTGCTCCATCGCATTTTGCTTTTATGTCTTCTTCGCATCTAACTCCAGTGCACCAGTTTCCCTTTACAAGTTTTCTGCTTTTTATGGCATTTTCCATCTCCTTTATGCCTGCAACAAAAACAGTATTTTTTCTCAGGTGAATCCTTGCATTCTCAAGAAGTTCATCATGCATCCTTGCAAGGGCCTTCACAGCCCTTTCCTTGACGTCTTCAAGCTTCACGCTCTCCTTTTTTGAATCATGCCTTGTAACCAGGACCGCCTGTTTTTTTTCAACGTCTTTTGGGCCTATCTCTATTCGTAAAGGAATGCCCTTGAGCTCCCACTCATTAAATTTCCAGCCAGGAGTATATTCTTTTCTGTCATCAAGAATAGGATTAAGCTCTTTAAGTTCTTTGTAGATTTTTTCAGCAGCCTTCATGACTTTAATTCTGTCTTTGTCTGAACATATTGGAACAATAACAGCCTTCTCGTCTGCAACATTTGGAGGAAGGACAAGCCCAGTGTTATCAGAGTGCATCATCAGCATAACTCCTATTGCCCTTGTTGATATTCCCCATGATGTCTGGTGAACAAGCTTTACTTTTTCATCCTGGTCTGAATATTTTATATTAAAAACATCTGAAAAATTTTGTCCAAGATAGTGGCTTGTAGCGCCCTGTATTGCCTTTCCATTGGGCAGAAAAGTCTCAACGCTCAGTGTATATTCAGCGCCTGCAAATGCTTCATTCTTGGATTTCCTCCCTTTTATCACAGGAACAGCAAGAAGTTTCTCATAGATTTCTGCGTAATAATTCAGAATTTCATGCGCCTCTTTTTCAGCATCATCCTGGTTTGAAAATGCAGAGTGTCCCTCCTGCCACAGAAATTCCCTTGATCTTAGGAAGGGTGTTGGATGCTTGAATTCCCATCTTACAACATTGCACCACTGATTTAATCTCAGCGGAAGGTCTTTGTAGCTTCTTATCCATTTTGGCAGTGTATTGTGTATTATTGTCTCAGAAGTCGGCCTTACAGCAAGAGGATCATTTAACTGGGTTTCCCCTCCCTTTGTAACCCATGCAACCTCTGCCTTAAATCCCTTAAAATGTTTCTCCTCTTTTTTTAGGAGGCTCTCAGGTATGAACATTGGAAAATAAAGATTTTTAACCCCGGAATTCTTTATTTTTGGGTCAAAATATTCCCTTATTTTTTCCCAGACAGCAAATGCCCTGGGTCTTAAAATATAACATCCTGAAACATCAGTATATTCTGCGAGTTCTGCCTTCTGTATCAGCTGGCTGTACCACTCAGAAAAATCCTGTTCCTTTTTTACGCTTATTCCCCTCTCATCCCTGGCTTTCATGGAATTTTACTTTCAGGGTGTTTAATAAATCTTGTTTTAAACAAAAACTACCAAATAGTTACTAATTGATAAGGCTGAAACATGCTCCCTCTACGTTAGGTCCATGCATTGCCATCCAATTCCTTATCAATACAAAAATAGCATTATGCCACAGATAATTTTTTCTTAGCCATGTGACAGGCAGTCAGGAATGTAAAAAAAGTTTTTTAAGGCGTAATATCCTCTTTCGTCAGGAACATTCACGATTTTTGCTATATATTCTTCCGTATAATAGCCGTAAAAACAAATTTATTTTTTATAAATCACAAAAGTACGGCAGAATATAAAAAATTTCCTGAAAAATCATTCTAAAAAAGAAAAAGAAAAACTTATAAAGCATTTTCAACACAATTATTTAATGGAAAAAGGGGGAAAAAGATCATTAACTGTCAGTTTTATTTCTGCTGTTTCAAAAATTTTCTCAAGGGGTGGCTATCTTGCAGGACACTGACATGATTCTTAGCATTGTAAGAAGCACAAATGCAGCATTGGTGGCGATTGATCTTGATGGGAAGGTCAGGTTCTGGAGCAAATATGCTGAAAATCTTCTTGGATATACTGAAAAGGAAGTTATGGGAAAAAATCTTCCGTTCATAAAAAAAGAATTTACATATGAAATTGAAAAAGTTATAGCGACAGCAAGGGAGGGCAGGGCAATAGTTTTCAAGACAACAAAGCAGAAAAAAGACGGAAGCGAGGTGGAGCTTGTTGTTCATGCAAACCCGATACAAAAAGAAAGTTCAGTAACAGGCATATCGATGCTGCTGCAGGAGTCAAATGTGCTGAAAAAAGTGTGCTACCTTCCGTTTGGAAATGAGAATTACACAAAAGAGCCAAAGAGAACATTCGTAGAAATAAGGGATATAATATTTGTGACTCTGGACGAGGGAAGGAAAACAATAAACCAGATTTCAAATGAGAGCGGAGTGAACTGGAGAACAGTAGAAAAACATCTCACATATTTGATAGGAAAAAGGTATGTGAGTGAAGTATTTAGCTCTGAGTACGTAAGAATATTTGAACTAACAGCGCTTGGGCTTGAATATCTTTCTGAAATAAAGGCAAGGACGTTGCAGAAGCATGTAAAAAAGACCTGAAATTATGAAAATTTTAATGTTGGGGTGGGATTTTGTGCCTTATTTTTCGAATGGATTGGATTGTCTTTCTGATGCAATGCTGAAAATTTTTTTTAAGAACAATTTTGAAGTTCATTTGCTTCTTCCGTACAGGCACAGGAATCAGGAAGCTGTTGAGCTGACAGATCTAAAGCCGGTACACTATGAATCAGCCATTAAAAATAAGGAGGAAGAAATTGATGTTTACGCATCAAGGGCAAAAAGTTTTGTCAGGAAAAATCATTTTGATGCGGTATATTGCAACAGGTGGCTTGCCTACAAGGCAGCAGTAGAGGCAAAAAAAATCTCAGGAAAACCTCTTGTTATCCATGTAAGAAATGCTGTCTTTAACGCCACATTTGACAGCTTAAGAGGTGATATTGAAAAAGAAGCATTCCAGAAAGCAGACAGGATAATTGTCTCTTCTGAGCATCTAAGAAGAATTTTAAGAAAAAAGTATAATATAAATGATAAAAAAATAAAACTTTTAGGATTCAATATTGCTTCTGATAATGTCACGTCAGGTAATGAAAAGAATATCATGCTGTTTGCAGGCGGTATAAAGCAGAAGGATATGGAATATTTTGCGAGAATAGCAAAGGATGTTGTTGACTGCATTCCAGGCACGAATTTTTTTGTAGTTTCTGCAGATGAAAACCTGAAAACACTTGTCAATAGGGCGATGGATTTTAGGATAATAGATAGCATAAAACATGTAAAATGTGATACAGGGGATGATCTTAGGAAGATAGTATCAAAATCGCGGATTCTTCTTGTGCCGAACGCATCAGATGCGGCTATAAACTTCTCACTTGTCAGCTCGGGAATTCCTGCAGTTGTTGACAGGAATTCAGAAATTAAAAAAATATTTAGGAATGTAATAATCTCTGACTTTTGGGATACAAAGCAGACATCATCAAAGGTAATTTCGCTTATTAAGCACGATGATTTGGTTTCAGAAATAAAGTCCGGCATTAGTGAAGAATTAAAAAATTACAGCACAAAAGAAAGGGCGGTGGAAATTAAAGAGGTGTTTGAATTTGGTTAATATAAATCTCTGTTTTAGGGTGGACTGTCATGTTTTATTAAATAATTTTACAGTGTTCGATATAGGGAAGAATAGTGAATACTTTGAAAGCCCTAAAAAGAAATTTAGTGATTTTGCAAATAACTGCCTGCATGCGAACGGTCTTATTCTGCGCAAGCTTGAAGAGAACTTTAATTTAAGGGTTTCATATGTGCTGTCAGGCTCTGCAATTGATATTTTTGAGAAAAATTTTCCTGAAGTAATAGAATCTTTCAGAAAGATATCTAAAACAGGAAATGCTGAATTTCTTGCAGTGCCGTATTTCAGCCAGCTTTCATGCCTTTATTCAAAAGAAGAATTTTTGGAGCAGGTAAAAATGCACTCTCAAAAAATAAGGCAGCTCTTTGGTTTTCAGACAAAATTTTTCTTTGCAGATACAGGAATCACAACGGATTTGATAAAAAGTATAGAGAAAATAAAACTAAAGGGCATACTTGCAAAAGACAGCTTTCATAATAATAACTATATATACAATTCGAGTGGTTCAAAAATAAAGATTATGCTAAAAAATTCCTATCTCTCATCATGCATAAACCAGCAGTTTTCAAACATGAACTGGAAGGGATGGCCGCTGACGTCTGAAAAATATGCAGGATGGATAAATAGGGAGGGGTTTCAGGCAGAATGCATTAATCTGGTGATTGATTATAATTCGTTTGGTACAAGGCATTCAAAAAGTTCCAGAATATTTTCACTATTTGCAAATCTTCCTGAAGAACTGCTGAAAAACCCTGCAAATATGTTTAGGACTCCGTCAGAGCTGGCTGATTTGTACAAATCACAAAATAAGTTCAGGCTGCAGAAAAGAATAAAAAAAATTTCAGGCGGCAGGCTTCAGATCAATGCCCTGGAAAAAATCTATTCACTTGAACATGATATAAAAAATACTGAAAAAAACACGTTGAACGCATGGAGAAATCTGCAGCATCCAAGCGTAATATCCTCGCTTTCAAAAAACAAAAACCCGCAGGAATCATATGAAAATTATATAAGGCTCTCGAATATTCTTGAAGATTTAAGGCATAAAATTGGCAAAATATCTGAAAAAAAGCCTAAAAAACAGGCTGTAAGACAGAAAAACCAAAATGAAAAAATTAATAAAGACCAGATTAAAAGGATTTATGTAGAAACACAAGAGGATATCATAAGAAATCTGAAAGAGGTGTACAAAATTGGGTAAGGTAATAGGGTTAATATCAATAAAAGGCGGTGTTGGAAAGACAACAGCGGTTATAAATATTGCCCATTCTCTTGCATCCTGCTATGGGAAGAAAGTGCTTGTTATAGACGCAAATTTTTCATGTCCTAATTTAAATCTTTATCTTGGAAACACAAACCCGAAACACACAGTGAGGGATGTGCTTAACAGCAGGGTAAAGGCAGGCTCTGCAGTCTATGAGCATGAGTATGGTTTTCATGTTCTCCCTTCATCTTTTAATGTCACAAACGGCAACAACTTTCTTGGCTTGAAGGCAAGGGTGCAGAACTTTAAGAAATACTATGATTTTATAATTCTTGATTCCTCGCCTTCATTGAGCAACGAGCTTCTTGCGGCAATTGCAGCATCTGATGAGCTTTATGCTGTAAGTACGCCTGATTTGCCTACCTTAAGCACGACATTAAAGGCTGTAAAAGTTGCAAGGGACAAAAAAATGAACATAAGCGGCTTAATATTAAATAAAGTAAGGGGAAAAAATTATGAGCTGAAGCCTGATGACATGGAGCGTCTGAGCGGGATTCCATTGTTTGGTGTCATAAAAGATGATGTGATGATTCCGGATTCTGTAGCAAGAGTAAAGCCTGTAACTCTTCTAAGCCACGATTCTGATATTTCAGAGGCATTCAGGAAAATCGCTGCGAAAATTGCAGGTGTAGAATATGAAGAGCCGAGATGGCACAGGAAATTATTTGCAAACATTAAAAATGATTTTTCTAGATTGTCAGCGCATAAATTCTCAAGGGGATTGCTGTATTATAAGTGAAATTTGTTAATTTCTTATTCCAAGGCTGAAAACCAGATCCTCAAGCTTGTTCAGATTCCATTTTATTGCATCAGACTTCTTTCGCAGTTCTCCATTCCTCAAATCAAATTTCAGAAATTCTCCGTAAATCTCTTCAACAATGTTTTTTATATTCAAAACGCTCTCAAAATCCTTCTTTATTGCATCATGCACTGCCTTTCTTCCAAGTTCGCCTGTCAGATCAGCAAGCCCAGACAAATAGGAAAATACATCAATGTTGAGATTTTTGGCTGTTGGCAGCCTGTTATTTTTTATAAGCTCAAAAAAAGCAACAGCCTCAACATATTCCTGATATGCAACACAGCTTATTGAAGTGTCATAATTTTTGTTTTTATCAAGCAGCTTTATCCTGCCATGTATTTCTTTGAGTAGTTTGGCTGCATTGTCAAAATCATTTCTATGCATAGAGTATATTATCTGTTTTGAAAGCCTGATTATGTCCCTTGAATTTCTTATTGTTTCCTCTCTTTTTTCCTCAAAATCATCAAGCTCCTTCCTTATGTTCTCAAAGTTTTTTTTGTCTATCATCTTCCAAAAGATATATTTTGTAGTATATAAGTCTTGTGCAGCGATTTTTAAAAGATTTTTTGAATAAATTTAAAAAGTTATTTAATTCTCAGGACTGTCTTAAAATTTGATTATTTCCCTAAAGATTTCTTCCTCTTCATTGGTGTGCAAAACTAAAATATTTTGGTTTTTTATCCCAAGGAACTTAAATTTTTTAATGATTAAGTTTCTTATAAAATGGGAATTCTCGCCGATTGCTCCTGTAAAAACAAGAAAATCCACGCCTCCAAGCACGGCCGCATATGCCCCGATATACTTTTCTACCTCATAGACAAATTTATCAACAGCCAGACTTGCTTTCTTATTGCCTGATTTTGAAAGTTTTGTAAGCTTGTCCATGCTGTCTGAAATTTCGCTTATGCCTAAAAATCCTGATTTTTCATTCAGGTATTCCTCAATACTGGTTATTTTTTTTGATTTTAAAATGTATAGTCCGGCATTAAAGTCAATATTGCCTGATCGTGTGCTCATCGGCAGGCCCTCCAAGGGAGTAAATCCCATGGAAGTTTCCACAGATTTTCCGTTTTTTACAGCAGTAATGCTTGAGCCGCCTCCAAGGTGGCATACAATTATCCTGGAAGGAATTTTCTTGTACTTTGACTTAATTTGCGAGATGACAGAACTAACAGATATGCCATGATAACCATATCTGTAAATTTGTAATCTCCTTGAATCCCTGATTGGAATGGCATAAAGTTTTGCAATTTCAGGCAGTGTGGAATGAAATCGGCTGTCTGAAACTCCGATGATCATTGAACTTGGAAATTGTTTTTGCAGCTCTTTAATCTCTTCAAATGTCGGTCTGATATGCAGAGGAGCCATAGATACAGACTTTCCCAGCATTCTTAGATAATCTTTGTCAATGATCCTATTTTGCTGAAAATAGAGTCCAGGCGAAACAACCCTTACTGCTATTTTTGTAATCTCCACTCCATTTTTTATTACATTGTTTTTCTTTAACACATCTGAAATTTTTGGCAGGCCGCTGTTAGTCTTGAAATGTATATTAAATACAGACTTGTTTCTAAAGTAAACAGCATATCTCTTGGATGTGCTTCCAACGTTTACAATCAGATATTTGCCTTCCATTTCCACTCGCTTATTTCAATTGGATCAACACCGTGCTTTTTAATATACACACAATGGTCTTTTAATTTTTTTTGGTATTCCTGAATTAGTGTTTGTGATTTTTCTTTATTCATTACTTTCATCTCAGCCATCAGAGAAAGCGCCTCTGTCACCAGATGATACCTGCTTGTTTCATTTCTGACATGCATATCAAAGGGCGTTGTAGTAGAACCGTGCTCTGTATAGCCGTGAACTGAAAATCTCCCTGGATTGTTCTGGTATAAAAGCATCTGTTTGATATCATTTGGGTAGCCGTGGTAATTCACAATTACTGGCTTGTTTTTTGTGAAATATTTTTCATATAATCCGCCTGCCATATGCGTTTTGCTGCCTATGCCAAAACTGGAAAGCTCCACTATGTTTACAAATCTTATTTTTATTTCTGGAGCAATATTATTTAATATCTGGATTGCTGCAAGAGATTCTTTGGTTAGATAATCGCCTGCTGCAGCGAATATTATGTCTGGATTTTTGTCTGATGCAAATTCCCATGTCATCATGCCGTGCTGCATCGCCTCTCTTGCCTGCTGTGCTGTAAGCCATCTTGGTTCAAGCGTTTTTCCAGCAACAATAATATTTATGCCGTTTTTGGATTTTAGGCAATGCTCTAATACAACCAGGGTTGAATTTCCATCAGGCGGAAAATAAACTCTTGTAAAATCCCCGCTTTTTTCAAGCATTCCTGTAATAAATTTTGGATTCTGATGCGAGAAGCCGTTGTGCTCCTGCCTCCAGCCGGATGATGTAAGAATATAATTAAGGGACGCGATATTTCCTCTCCATGAAACAGTGTTTGCTTGCGATAAAAATTTTGCATACTGGTCTGCCATGCTACTCACAATCTCAACAAAAGCTTCATAGGATGCAAAAATGCAATGCCTGCCTGTCAGTATATAGCCCTGTGCCAGACCCTGGAGAGAATGTTCACTTAGTATCTCTATGACTCTGCCAGAAGGAGAAATATCCCTGTCCCAGCTTTTTAACGGCCAGACAAATGCTCTTTTCGTTGTCCTGAATATTTCATCAAGTTTATTTGAATAAGTTTCATCAGGAGAAAACAGTCTGAAGTTTTTTTTGTTTAGCTTAAAAACCTCATTCAGGTAAGATCCTGTTCTTCTCATGCTGCTCGAACCAATAATGCCTGGAAAAGGAACTTCTTCTTCAAATTTTTTAATATCAGGCAGTTTAAGCGGTTTGTAATCTTTTGCAAATGCATGTATATTGCTGCCCATCCTGTTCTTTGGAACCAGATACATAATCTCCTGTATAAATCCGCTTTTCCTGTCAAACAGTTCATAAAATTTATATGATTTTAACCATTTCTCCACTGCTGTTAAATGTATCTTGTTCTCTTTGGCTTCTTTTGCAATAACCTGGTGTGATAAGCAGTTGCCCTCAAGTTTGTCTCCATCAAGATTTTTTATTCCAGTCCAGCCCTTTGGGGTTTTTAAAATAATCATTGGAAATCTTGGAGAAACAAGACTGCTTTTTCCTCTCGCTTTGATTTGTATATCTTTGATTATTTTATAACTTTTTTCAAGGGCATTGATCATTTTGCTGTAGGGATTCTTGCCTTCAACAATTATAGGACAGTAACCATAGCCGTAAAATAATGATTTTAACTCTTTATTTGACATTCTGCCAAAGATTGTCGGTCCTGAAATTTTGTATCCGTTTAAATGAAGTATCGGAAGAACTGCGCCGTTTGTTTTTGGATCTATAAATTTATTTAGGTGCCATGCCGCTGCTGTAGGACCTGTTTCTGCTTCCCCGTCACCAACAAGACAGGCAACAATTAAGCCAGTGTTGTCAAGTATTGCTCCATAAGAGGTTGACAACGCATAACCCAGTTCTCCTCCCTCAAGTATGACTCCCGGAGTGCCAGGATTGCTGTGCGATGGGAATCCATAAGGAAAACTAAAATTTTTAGTAATATATTCTATTCCCTCATTTGTTTGTTTTGCATTTGGATAAAATTTAGCGAGCGTTCCCTCTATGAACAAGTTTGCCTGCAGACCAGGGTATCCGTGCCCGGGACCAAGCACAAACATCATGTTTAAATTGTGTTTTTTTATTAAGTAGTTTAAATTTGCATAAACAAAATTAATGCCAGGGCATGTTCCCCAGTGCCCGAGCAGCCTTGGTTTTATGTCTTCAGGAGTTAATTTCTCTTCTAAAAGAATATTGTACTGCAGGTAAATCTGAATTGCAGAAAGATAATTTGCTGCCCTTACATATTTCTTCAAATATTGTACAACATCCCTCTTTTTCATAAATTTTCAGTTGTTTTTATATATAATAATTTATCGCAGCTCAAATAAAAATTAAATCAGCCTTCTTGCCTCATCAATGGGATTAAATCCCTTGATCTGCGATTTTATATTTAAGGTCTTGTCTGTGGCTGTGAGCAGTATGCTGTCAAGAAGTTCATTAAGGTGGCCGTGAATAAGCCTCTCCCTGGCCTCTTTCTCAATGTCTTTTTTATATTCAGGATTTCTTTCAGGATTAAATAGTTCATCATATCCTGCAACATTTGTCAGGCTGCTTTCCATTGTCGCTACCAGGCGCCTCTGTTTTTCAACATTGTCTATTATGTTATGGATTTCTTTTTTATTGATCTTTTCATTAACTTTCTTAAGGGCTTCAGCTACCGGCGCATAATAATGGTCTTCAAGGATTGCAAGCAGATTTTTTAGTGCAAGCCCGTGCATTGCTATTAATTTGATCTTTCTTCCGATTGCTTCAATGATATTCTCAATCTGCTTTTTATCCTTTATATGCGGCTGGAATTTGTCAAGGTCCTGAAGAAGGCTTCTTACATAATTTGCTATTGCTTCAGCCTCGCCCTGCATTTTCTCAAAACCAAGATATTCATAGTTTATTTTTACAGAATCAAGAATATCCAGCAGTTCGCTCTTTTCTGCAGCAGATTTAAGGTCAGCGCCGCCATTAATTTCACCAGACAACTCTTCTTTTGTTTTCAGGGGTTTTTCTCCAAGAACTTCCTTCACTTTTTCAGGCGAAATTTTTTCATTTGCTCTAAATAACTTTTTTATTTTGTCAAAAAAAACCATATACATCAGGATGCTGATCTGTTTTTATAGTTTTCTTTATACCCTTAAATTTAATGCAGCCCAAAGATACTAAATTGCTACAAGGCCAGCATAACTTTTAAGCCTTGGAACATTAAGGCCGGCTTCAGGATTAGTTTCGTTCCTTATATTGGGCCCTAAGATAACCCCTTCAGCTATGTTAGATGCAACTAAACCATCTGCAGTATTTAGGACTGGATCAAAAAGAACTAGGGGGTATCTTTCAGACATTGAATCACAATTTCTTCCCATTATATCACTAAAATTTCTAACTCGCTCAGCCAAAGAATATCTGTCGCCGTTTACAACCACTGCATCAGCTCTTCTCATGCCTTCACGAACATCACATTCAATTCTTGAGCCGCTGACAGGAGTGTATCCATGAGGATGGACGCCTCCTAAAATAATAACGCTTGGATATTCTCTTCTGAAATCAAAATATGCACCAGTATCAAAATCAGGCCCTTGAGTATAAACCCCTGCAACATAATCAAAGTAAAAAAAATCTAAATCAAATCTTTTGACAAGTTCCAGGGATCTTCGCATATTATTTGGAAAAACACCGGCACCAATCTTAATACCATTGCCTGAATATTTATTTCTAACAGCATCCATAGCATTGGCAACCCTTGCTGCAGGCGCATTTTTGCAGTAATTTGCTAAAAGTATTGCATCACAGCCGGCATCAACAAAAAGCTCAGCCTCAGACATTGCTCTTCTTGTTGCATGATAATAATCAATGCCGCCAAGGGTTATCATTCCGATAATGGCTCTATCTCTTCTTGAAATTCTTGAAAATCTTTGCCTTGCTTTTAACATAAATTAACAAATACCAGAATAAATTTAAATTTATCTAATTTATTTTACTCCTTTTCTCTGCCTTATTTGCTGCACAACCTTCTGCTGCAATTCAATTGGCATCTTCTGGTATTCCTGGTCTGCAACAAAGAAAGTCCCTCTTCCCTCAGTGGCGCTCCTCAATTCAGAGCTTAATCCAAACATCTCTCCGACAGGAAGTTTTGCCTTAACAACAACATAATTTCCGTCCTCCTTCATGTCAATGAGCTGTCCCCTCTTGTTTGCAATAAGTTTTGAAATTGCTCCCATGTGGTCCATAAGCCCCTCAATCTGCAGGACCTGGACAGGCTCAAATATAACAGCAGCAGCCTGCGTCATTGCCTCTCTTATGGCGTCCCTTATTGCAGGATAAACCTGCGCTGGCCCCCTGTGTATGCTGTCCTCATGAAGCTTGCAGTCATGCAGTTTAACAAGAATTTTAGCGCACGGTTCTCTTGCAAGAGGTCCGCCGTTCATCACCTGCTCAAAGCCGTCAAGCACAAGCTCAATAACCTCTCCAAGCTGGACAATGCCCCTTGTAGCATCAACAAAAGCATTGCTGTTGTAAAAATGCCTGAAATTATGCGCTTCCTTTGTTTCAACGCCTGCCTCTACAAGCGCCTTTATTATGCTGTCATCTTTCTTTTTTATTCTTCCGCCATTTATTCTTCCCTCTTTTATAGCAGCATATATTGGATCTGGGAGCGGCTCAACAGTCAGGTAAAATTTATTGTGTTTGTTGGGCGTTTTTCCCTCAACTTCAATGCTCTTTTTGGAAACAGTTTCACGGTAAACAACAAGCGGCTGGCTTGATTTTATCTGCACGCCCTTCTCGCTTATTATCCTGTTTTCAATAATTTCAAGATGCAGTTCCCCCATTCCGCTCATTAAACATTCTCCAGTCTGCTCGTCAATCTGTATTTTTATTGAAGGATCTTCTTTTGCTGCAGCTTTTAAGACCTCAATTACTTTTGCAAGATCCTGCGGCTTTGTTGGTTCAATCGCCTTTGTGATTACAGGCTCAAAAATATGCCTCAGCTCTTCAAAAGGCTGTTCAGGTTCAAGTGTTATGGTTTCTCCTGCCTCTGCTTTAATACCTGCAAGTGCAAGAACATTGCCTGCAACAACATTCTCCATTATCTGCGTCTTGACGCCGTAATACATAAATACCTGCTGCAGTCTTGTTCTTAACTTTGCATTATTAAGATAAATCTCAATGCCTGATTCAACAGTTCCTGAAAAAAGCCTGCCTGCAGCAATCTCTCTTCCTGTTCTCGGATCAATCATAATTCTTGTAACGCAAAAAGCAACTTTGCCGTTTTTATCGCAGTTGATTAAATTTTTTCCCAGTTCACTCTCAATATCACCGTGCCATATCTTGGGAATTCTGTATTTTTGGGCAACTAGTGGATCTGGAAGATGCTTGATTGCCATGTCAAGAATTACTTCATAAAGAGGTGCATTCTCCCATACCCATTTCTTCCTCTCCTCTTCAGGCATTTCATAGATTTTTAGTATGTCTTTGAATGTAATGCCCTTTTTCTGCATAAATGAATAAGAGAGCGCCCAGTTCTCCCTTGCACTGCCGAATGCAACGCTTCCCTCTTGTATGCCAACCTTCCACTTTTCTTTGTAATCAGGTTCTGCAATCTGTTCAACAAGCCTGTTAAACTCTATTATTATTTCAGTAAATCTTTTCTGGATCTGCTCAGGAGTATACTGCATCTCTTTTATCAGCCTGTCAACCTTGTTCAAAAACAAAACAGGTTTTACTCTTTCTCTCAATGCCTGTTTTAACACAGTCTCCGTCTGTGGCATTATGCCCTCTGAAGCGCATACTAAGACAATGGTGCCGTCAATAGCCCTCATGGCTCTTGTGACATTCCCGCCAAAATCAACATGACCGGGAGTGTCAATAAGATTGATTAAATATTCTTCGCCACCATATTTATGAATCATGGAAACATTTGCTGCATCAACAGTCATTAATCTCTCCTGCTCGTCAGTATGCTGCCATGTTGCCATGCCTGCATCAAGATCGCCTGCAGATTTTGTGCTCATCAAGCCCGCTGCTGCCAAAAGATTGTCAGTCATTGCCGTTTTTCCATGGTGTATGTGGGCACTGGTGCATATATTTCTGATAAATTCAGGCCTGTTCATTGCCTTGCCAAACATTTTTACTGGATCATCTGCCATGAAGTTCCGCATTTAGGAATCGTATATAAACCTTTTGGAGAAAATTCGTTAAGTTTATATGCAAAAAGAAACTAAAACTAAATATGAAAAAAGATAAGGAAAGTTCAGTGCAGGCAGCCTTGGAAGAAGCAGTATTTATTCTTAATGAGATTAGGATAAATAAAGTAAAAAAACTTGAGGAAACAAAACTTACACCAAAGCAGGAAAAAATACTTGAAGAAATTGAAAATGATATTAATGCATGTGTCACAAAATTAGGCCTTCTTCTTCATGCAAAAGAATTATGAGTTGATTTATTGTTTATTTTATACTAAATAATCTTGTTATAATTTCTGTGGCTGAAATGTTGTATAATTCCTGTTAGTTTCTCAGAATGAAATGAGGAACTGAAAGGTTTATAAAGTTTAATCTCAAACCAATTAATATGGTAAGACCACTTGAGTATAATACTGGATTAAATTTGCAAGAAGCAGAAGAAAGATACAGAGAAGTAAGGGCTGAATTTGAAAAAGTTAAATCCCATTATTCTGGATTATTGGGGAGATTTAAAAAAAATTTGTGTGAAGGAGATAATAAAACATTAGTTGACTGTACAGGAGTTCTTCTGCCATTAGGAATGGAAGCTTCAGTTCAAGATCAAGTCAGGCAAACACAAAGTATTGAAGATACATTACACTATCAAATTGGGCAACTTAATTTTCAGATTATAGATTATCTTGCAAATTTCAAAAATACTGGAGTTACAAGATGGTTCGAGCGAACATTGTAGGCTTTTTGATAGTACTTAAGATGGTCCCCTCCCATTCTAGACCCTAAAACCATTAATAATTTAAGTAATCGCTGTTTAATAATATAGATGGTAAAGCTCTACGGAATAACACATAGTGCAAGCATAAATTCATTATTTTTTTCTATGCCTATAAATATTTCCCCTGCTCCAGAATTACTAGAAGATCTTGCAGAGCTTCCCAAAAGTTCAAAAATTGGTATTGAATGGATTGGAGAAACTGGCTGGCAGGAAGTCCAAGATGATTTAATGGGAAGAAGTTTTGATGCTGGATTGCAAGAGATCCCATTTTTTGATGACTTGGTTTCCAATTACTGGAGAATTATAATTAATGAATTGCAGAGGCATTGTTTACACCCTGTTTTCTTGGAAAATAAAGATGTTTGGCTAAAATATAATCAAGCTGTTGTTGCTTTAGCAAAAGAAAGGCAGAATCAATTGTTTCATGGAGGAGAAGATGATAGAGATTATCATGAAAAATTATGCAGGCATAATGAAGCAAGAAAAAAAAGAGTTTTGGTCGCAAGGAGAATTCATGAGATTGAAAGAGACGAAGTTTTACTTTCTGCAGTTTCATCTGGGAATTTAGATGCTGCTATTGTTGGTTATGGACATGCAGATTATTGGATTGCAAATAAACAAAGAATTCAGCAACAAACAGGCATAATCTTTGATTCTTATTCCAAACAACAGCAAAATGGAAAAGGTTATCCGCTAACAGTCTTTGTAAGAAATGCAGAGCCAGACAAAAATATTATTTATCAGAGAAAAAGTCTTGAAAGGGCAATTAGATTAATGGAGCAGGGGAGAATTGCTGAAGGCACACCAGATTATATTGGAACTTGGTGTGATTATGAGCCATCACAAGGGTATTTTGAAGTTTTTGTCCGTAAAAGAGATGGTGAAGATATTTCTGGAGTTATTGAGGATGTTTTAGGAAGTGCAACATTTAGTGGTAGAGTTAATAAAAAAGGCATTCAATTCACTAAAAATTATACTGATGCTTCGCCTGAAGCCATTAGAGGAGAAATACCGTACGAAGCAGAAAGAACAGGACAAGAATTTTATGGATTTTTCAAAGTCTCTGGTTTTAGAGCTCCATTTTATTTAATTGAAGCTGATAAAAAAGAACCTATTGAAATGGGCATAAGGTTGTTTGAGTTATTTCATCCAGGGAGAGTGCCAAATACAATTTTTCTTAGTGCCTCCGAGTAATAATTCAACATAATTCCTGTTAGTTTAGTCTGACAGAAGGGAAGACCCAAATTTTATTGCAACGTTCCTAAGGAAAATTTTATATTTTAAGAGCCAGAGCTTTTATCAATAATCTGCGAAGCAGACAATATTCTAGGGGTGCCCACTTATTTTACTTAATTCGTGTGTATTATGGACTTTTATTTTATCTTGCTCTTTTAGTCTCTTGTCATTACTCCAAATGGCACAATTCAGTTTCAATGCAAGTGCAAAATAAGCCATGTCAGCAGGGTCAGGAGTAATCTTTTTTGCTTCTCCAACATAAGAAATAATTTCTTCCAGAGGAACAATAACAATTCTTCGCTTTAATGTTTCAAGTAGTCTGAAAAATTCTTCTTCTGTTCGTTCTGTTTTCTCAAGAAGTTCCTCTTTATGCTTTTCCAATTCTGTGAAAATATATTCTGGAGTAAAGAGGTGAAATGAACCGCTAAAGAGAAGATTGTAAGCAAAGCTATCTTTAATCAAAACTGAAAATAGAACATTGGCATCAATGACGAGAACCATATTTACCTCGCCAGTTTACGCAACCTATCACTTACAGATTTACTAACCTCTTTTCCTAATCTCAAAGCGTCAGCTTCACTAAGCTTGCTTTTCTCTTTGAATTTTCTCAGAAACTCCATATCATCTATTTTCTGTATGAATGCTTGCCGAGCTACTTCAGACCAATTCATCTCTGGAAAAGAATCCATCTTCTTCTTCATCTCATCTGGAACAGCTAAAGTTAGGGTTGTCATTTGAATACCTCCTGTATTATGTGTATATAATTATATTATGTGTAAGTATTTAAATGTTTTTGTTGGTTAAATAGTTACTTACAAATAGTAACATAATATAAAGATTTATAGAGATGTAGTTTATTTATATTTAAGAAGAATAAAATGTTTAGAAGTAAAAAAGTTCCATCATCTTTATATATGGGTATTCCTCTTTTATGATTTAATGTTAGCATTACTTAAAAGAAAAATAGATCCAGAACAAGCGAGAGTTGAAATTTCTGATGTAATTGAAAGGATTGAAGTAACTGCTTTTCCGATAATGCGAAGTTTTTATGTTGGGAAAAAAGTTGATCCTGCTTTGGAAAAAGTTAATCCTGAACATAGAATCAGATTTTTATCTGATTCAAGGAGGGAATTAGGCTATCCAGTTAGTGAAGATGAATTATTCGTTCCAAATTATGCACGTCAGGAATTTCATTTTGATGTTGGATGTTCCGCTTTTTATCTTGCAGAAGGAACTCTTGTTCTTCCGGGATTGTCCGATAGGACTTATGGATTAAAATTTGGGTTACCAACGCATCAATCACGTGAGCATTGGTGGTTTTTGAGATTGAGAGAGAAAAGTAATTCATATCATGGTTGCTCGGGAAAAAGAGTTGTTAAAGAATTATTAGAAGGTTCTGGAATCTCTGTTACAGGAGATGTTTTTCAAGTTGCTGGGATGGTAGCAGAGAATATCATGTTACATATTTTGGGACCTAAAGATGATGATGGACAATTGTTGGGGAGACAAAGAGCCCAAAATTTAATTGAAAAGGGATATGGAGCAGCAAGAGAAACCTATAAAGGATTAATGGAAAAAAGATTAAAACAAGGAATTTCAGAGAGATTACTTCCAGAAACCTTTGTGTATGAATTGGTAGGAAATACAGAGATAAATCCTCTTAACCATTAATTCTATTCCATAAGCTTCTTTTTGTTGCCGCTAATTACCTGCTTGAGGCAGCCTGTCTCTCAAGTTCAAGTTTTTTTGCTATTGCTTGGCTTCCTGCCTGGTCACCTCTGTAAGCAGCTAGAATTTCATCAGCAAGAGCCTGTGCAAGAGTCTTCTTCTTGCCAAAACTTTTGCTGTATGTCCCCTGAGTAAACTGCCTTAATGCAATGTCAACTCTTCTTTGCGGTGCGCAGTCAACAGCCTGCGGATATCTTGCTCCGCCGTATTCAATGGTTGTAATCTCCTCCCTTGGAGCTGCATTTTCCAGGGCTTTTACAAAAACTGCAACAGGATTTTGTTTTATATTTTGTTCAATGATTTCAAAGCACTTTCTTACAGCATTATAGACGTTCATGCTCTTGCCTGTCATATGGCTGCTCGTCCTGAAATGCTTTTTTCCCTTGTGTCCGGGCACCATAAGTTTGTTCATAAGCCTCTCAACAATATTTAGTTTGCTCTTTGCAAACCTCTGATTTGCATTCCTTCCAAAGCTTCTTGGAACTAGGACAGGATTAAGACCGATATATTTTCTAAGTCCAGGATCCTCTACAAAAACATCTTTTATATCCCACATTCCAAATATTTTGAATTCAGCCATAATCCAGGGCAAATGTCTAAAATTTATAAGCTTTCTGTTTCAAAATCCAGCTTTATCTCAGTGCTGTAATATGTAGCGCCGCCTGTAAATCTTATCGTGCATATGAATAATCTTGTTTTTTCAGGAACACCGTTGATTTCAAGGTAATATAATGCAGTATTATTGGGAAAGTAATTTCCCTTAAGCACAACCTTGTTTTCATCACCCTCGAAATAGTCCTTCATGGAAATATTGTTGTAAACATCCTTTTCATTTTTCTCATCATAATAAATAACATTAGAATCTATCCGCCTGCATGTAAAGGAAGAAGACAAACTGCTTAATGGGAGCTCGCCGATGTTTTCCATCTGTGATTTTAGTATGCTGCTTCCTGTTACAATAAAATTATCCTCGTTTAAAGTGCATCTTCCCTCGCAGCTGAATTCAGACAGCGTTAGAACGCCAGCGCAGGTTCTTGGGCAGTCTAAAGGACAGACCGTCATATGGGTTTCATCATTGCATCTCTCTGAAAAATCGCAAAAGCCGTCGCCGCAGCATGTTTCAAGTCTTTTATACTCGCATTTTCCAGTTGCCTCATTAAAAACATCATCTGTGCAATCATTGTTGTCATCACACGAGGGAATCTCAAAAGCCTCTTCGTCGTCAGCATTCTCTTTAAGTGAATCATCAGAAACATTTTCAGTGGCATTGCCAACATCAGCATCTGATATGCTGATTTCTTCAGAAGGACTTGCACAGGCTGTAAAAAAAATTGCAAGGCATAAAAATAAATAAAATAAAACTTTTGGCATTATCTCCTGCCCTTCTCAATCTTGCCGCTAAGCAGGGCATTCAGGCTCTGGTCATTTACCTTTATAACCTGCCACCTTACACAGGGAATATCACCTTTTGCCCTTCCCATCTTGCCGCCG
The DNA here is from genome assembly GCA_964467335.1 of Candidatus Woesearchaeota archaeon. Taxonomy (GTDB): domain Archaea; phylum Nanobdellota; class Nanobdellia; order SCGC-AAA011-G17; family GW2011-AR18; genus CAYXPX01. The sequence goes on from CAYXPX010000001.1 coordinate 33,071, forward strand.
ATGCACTCAATAATAACCTCGTCATGCTCATTAATAAATCTCTGTGCATTGTCTCCTGGAATAAATGCAGTAATCTGTTTTCCGTTTTTCAATAGCTGAACAACACACGCCTTTCTCATGGCACTGTTTGGCTGCTTTGCCTCAAGCTGCCTTTTCTCAAGAACTATTCCCTTTGCCTGATGTGCTCCCTCAAGAGGGTCAGCCTTCGCCTTAAGATTCAGTGCTCTTTTAACAAACCATTTATTGCTCCATCTGGCCTTTTTCCTTCTGTTTTTAAGTCTCTTTCCTGTCATTAAGCCATTGGACTTGTTTCCCATATATATTAAAAGAAAATAGGTGTTTAATAAATCTTGTTGTTTAATCTCTGTATCTAAGTCTTACAGCAACTGTATATCCTGTACCGCCGCCACCGCCGTCTCCGCCTCCATCACCACTATGACCTCCTCCGCTATCTCCGCCAGAATATCCTCCCTCTCCTCCGCTATAACCTCCGCCTCCAAATCCTTCACCAGAATATCCTCCGCTCCCTTCGCCCCCGCCACTAAAGCGGTAACTTCCCTCAGAACCTCCTCCGCTAAAGTAAGATTCATATCCTTCAGGAGGGCTAAAACCTTCAGGTACTGAAAATCCCTCTCCATATGGTCCGCCAACATATCCCCCGCTAGTGTAGGCTTCATAAGCTCCGCTGTCTATCTCTCCCCCATGCTCAAAGTAAGCCTCATAACGCCCCTCCCTATCCTCTTCACTTAAAGAAAATACCTCGCCAAATATTCTCTGTCTGTCCTCTTCAGAATATGAACTTCTGAATTCTTCTCTATGGCTGTCAAATCTCCCAAGCATCCCGCTCACAGAACTTTCATAGGTTCCAGCGCGCTCTGGATGTGCAGTCAAATAATCTTTTTCAGGACCGTCAGGCAATGAATCAACTCCCCCGGCAAGATAAGCCTCGTAAGCCTCTCTAACACTCTCAACATGTGCAGCAACATCAGGAACAACAAAGAACTCAGGCCTCCTGTTGAGTACATCAGGATTATTCTCGACAAAATAAGCAGCCTCCTTTCCAAATCCAAACTCAGCATGCTCAATCAAAAACTTCTCATATTTTTTAGTCATCTCAGGATTAATATTCTCAAGTCTCTTTGCCTCTACGCTGAGGTCATCTGCCAGATTTGGGTTATCATCAAGATAAGAAGCATAATCTTTTTGATAAGTTACTAAATAAGTTTCACGGAAGTTCTTAAAATCTTCAGGATTTTCAGAATCTCTCATTGCATCTATAAATTCATGAGGAATATTCTCAACAGGAGAAAATGTTAATCCTGTGTCTATGAATCTCTCAAAATTATAATAGTCAATAGCATCAGGAACATCATTGCCGTTTGCATCATCATCATCCTCGTTCAATTCTCCGTCGCCGTCAATGTCATCGTCATCATAATCATAAATTCCATCATCATCAGTATCAATAAAATCACCATAGTTTTCAGCAACTTCATCCCTGTGTTCATAGATATCATCTAAATTGCCTGAAAATGTCAGGCCATCTTCAACTCCATCTCCATTTATGTCATCATCCTCTCCATTCAGAATTCCATCGCCATCAAAATCACCGCCGGCAAAATCATCAAACTCCTCAATATCATCTGTGCCGCTTCCGTCAGCATCGCTATCTTCCCAGTCAACTATGCCATCATCATCAAAGTCATTGTCAGGCAGCGTAACAGCAAAAATCTCAAGTCTCTGCCCGTCATATTCCTCCTGGCTTATTAATCCATCGCCGTCGCTGTCAGTAAATCCTAAATCTGTTAATTCAGTCTGTCTTTCTTCACTGTTTATATCAGCCTGAATTGGGGCAGGAAATATGCTGGGCCTCTGTTCATCATATTCATCAGCATCAATAAGACCATCGCCGTTTGTATCAGTAAATCCTATTTCCCTTAGTTGGTTTTGACGGTCAACACTATCTATTATTTCTTCTATATCATCGTCAAAAAGTCCATCGCCATTCCAGTCATTCTGGATATCGCTTTCGCTCATAGGCTGACCATTCCAGTCATACAATCCGTCGCCGTCAAGATCAAAGTCATCCTCATTAACAACTCCATCACCATTAAAGTCAGCATCCTCCATAGTCATTCTGCCGTCTCCATTCAGGTCATCATTGTCTCCATCCCCGTCAGGGTCAGTATCAATATCATCAGGAATCCCATCACCATCAAAATCTCCAGGACCAAGGTTTGTCTCAAAATCATCTGAAAAGTCTCCTGTATTTTGTTCCAGTTCACTAAGGTGCTGCTCCATAACATCCAAATGGCTAAGCAGTAGGGTATTGCCGCTTTCCTCAGCAGCGCTTCTCATTTGTTCTAAAATTGCTCCAAGTTCATCAATCTCAACATTAAGCTCAAGCAGGTAATTATCAGCAGTTTCCTCAACACCCTCTGAAAGCTGGTCATCCAGCTCATCAACATAGAATGAAATTGTGTTGCTTGTATATAATCTTCTGATTCTTAATGCAGCGTCCATCACAGCAGGATCTCTTGATTCAATTGCAATATTAACCAGGGCATTAACATCATCACTAAGTTTATTATCAGATTCCCTGACACCAGAAAATGATTCCTTGAGGTTATCTCTTTCAATAGCACTCAATGCAGGAGCAACATTATCTGCTCTTAATCCTGACAATGAAGAAACACTCTGTGCTTCCTCCTGGGTTTCAGCCTCTTCACTAACCTGCTGCTGCTGACAGGAAGCCAAAATTAAAATCAAAACTAGAAAAAATACCCAAAATACGCCATATCTTTTTTTAAACATAGAGTATTTCAAGAAAGCAAATAGTATAAAAACTTTGTGAAAATACGTTTATAATTATCAAGTAGCACTTAAGCAACAACCACAGTATCAGAAACATCGAAATAATTTTTGATAATTTTATTTATTTTTTTTAAATTTTCCCTGTTCCTGCCGAGAATCCTGCCCCTCAAAAAAGAATCGCCGGCACGTATCTTCAAAGTTTTTTCTTCAAGAAAAATTTCATCAGCCTTGATTGGATATATTAAATTTGCAGCAAACTTGCAGACATCGTCTGAAAATGCCAGAATTTTAACTCTTTTTTTTAGGATATCTGAAATTTTTTTGATATTTGAATTGTTTTTTCCAATTGCGATTTTCACATTTCCAGTTTCAACAAGAAAAACAAGAACATCACTGTCAAAAAAGCAGTCCTTCAGTTTTGCTCCAGTAAGGCTCTCAAAAAGATTAATGTATCCTATCGACTCTGTTGTAAGTTTCATTATTCAATGCCGATTACTGAAATAGAAAATGGTTTTTTGCATAAAACCCCAAAATCCTTGCTGTTCTCGCCTGCAAATTCTGCCTCAACATTGAACTTTTTGCATAAATCAGAAATATGTTCTTTCATGTGTGAATTTGAGGCAACGTAAACCTTCTTTATTTTCTGATTTTTTATTTTCTTGACTGTTCTCTCAAGCCCGAATACAAGTTTTTTATTTTTAATGTCATTTTCAAGGCTCATTTCTGCACCTTCATTTTTGCTGTAAGCCCCGGAAGTCCTGTGCCAAGGGGAACAGGCTGGTTTATTATAACATTTTCAACAACGCTTCTCAGGTTGTCAACCTCTCCTATAAGGCTTGCATTCACAATGTGTTTTATCGGAGTTTCAAAGCTTGCTCTTGCAATCACGCTTTCCTTCTCGCCTGTAATGCCTGTTCTTGTAACTCCCTTTATCTCTCCGCCTCTTGTCATCACATCAGCAAGAAGCATTATGTGCCTTATGTCAACGTCAATGCCCTGGTCTTTTAATTCTTTGGAAGATTCCTCTATGACTGATTCTCTTGCAGCCTCAATTCCAAGAACCTCTCCTATTTCAAAAATATTGTTGGTTGTTATTCTGGAAGTATCAGCCTCCTCAAGAGCAAGGGCGTCCTCTAAATTGCTGCCTGCACAGTGTATGACATAGCTGCCGTCATCTTCTTTTACAGGCAGAACATGCGTAATTCCCTTTAGGCCCATTATGTGTGTATTCTTTGCCTTTTCCTTAATTTTGTAAATTTCTGAGATTGGCAGCTCTTTCTCTTTTGGCTTTATAATAAATCCGTTGTCAAGATCCTTGATCTCAACGCCCTTCATTGCCTCTTTGAGTGTATCGTAAATAAACTTTTGTTTAAGTTCAAGCTCTCTTGTCTTTTTTCTGTCAAGTATAATCTCTACGCTGCCCTTTGCAACGTTTATGGAAATTTCCTGTGCGATGTCGCTGAGTTTTGTCTCTTTTATTTTCATGGCAACAAGCCTTACATCTTCGGTTGTTTTTGAAAATTTTGGTTTTATCGGTATCTTCATTTTTGGGGTGCTCGGCCTTTTTCTTGCATCAAAAATTTCTATGAGTCTTGGCAGTCCTACAGTGACCTGCATCTCTGCAACGCCTGCAAAATGGAATACATTAAGTGTCAGCTGAGTGGCAGGCTCTCCAAAACTTTCAGCAGTGACAATTCCAATGGATTCCCCGGGATCAATCTTTGCATTCTCATATTTTTCATCAACTCTCTTTTCAATTTCCTTTTTGTCCCTGTCAGAGATATTGTATTTCTTGGCATACTTTTCAATTTTTTCAGATAGATGGAATGGCAGCATCTTAGCTTAGCACCTCTCTTATTATTCTTGCAACATTAATCTTCCCGCCCTCTGTTTTTGAAACATCAAGGCCATCCTCGCCGTATAAAAATTGGATGATATTCTGCTCAGCATCTCTCACAGTAGAATCATATTCCACTTTTATGTCCTGCAGTGCGCTTGACAGTCTCCTGTAAAGATATCCTGATTTTGGAGTTCTTAAGGCAGTGTCCATAAGTGAGTCTCTTCCTGTCATTGCGTGCATAAAATATTCCTCAGGTGAAAGCCCCTCTTTATATCCCCTTTTTATAAAACCCTTTGCCCTTGGGCTCAGGTCATTTTTTTGAAATATGCACAGTGTCCTGCCCCTGTATCCTATGTCAATCCTTTTTCCCCTTAATGCCTGTAAGCCGACGCATGCAGCCATCATGGAAAGATTCATGTTGCTCCCCTTTGCTCCTGAATTTGCCATGAGAATTGTGGAATTTTCCTCAAGGTCTGCTTCAGCAATAATTTCTCCAGTACGCTGCCTTGCCTTGTTCAGGACTTCCATGATTTTAATTTCAAGCGTATCCATCGTGCTTAGCCCCGGAAGGGCATCAAGTTGTTTTGATTTGTATTGTTCAATAAGCTGGCTTACTCTTTTTTCAGCATTGTATATTGTCTCTTTGCATTTGTCAGATACTTCTTTCGGAAGGTCTGTATCGCTTATGGAAGTTGTAAATCCATGCCTGAGCAGCACTCCTATTCCAAGTCTGAAAATCTTTCCAAGTATATCAAGACCGACATCAGCACCGTACTTTGCATACACAGCTCTTATCAAGTCTCCCTTGTCTTTTCCAATTGTTGCCTTGTCAATCACTCCTTCAGTTAAAAATCCATTCTTTACAACAACAGCCTCCTTTGATTTTGAATGGCCTATGAAACTAAAGTCATCAGGCAGCAAAGCGCTGAAAATCTCCCTTCCGTCAGCTGTTTTTTTGAACTTTTCAAATCTTTCAGGCCTGAAAACTCCAACGCTGTGAAGAAGCTGTATCGCATCAGCCCTGTCCATCTTAATGTCCTTTGTTAGAATGTAATTGCCAGTAACAGCATCGTCGCTGCATCCAACAACATGGGTTTCATCAGTTATTTTTTTCTTTTTTCCGTCAGGCCTTATAACATAGTTGCTGCCTGGATATTTTTTTGGGCCGTTTTCCACAAATTTTTTTAGTCTCTTAAGATTCCATTCAGTAACCCTTTCAGGTGTAGTAAGCTCCATTGCAACAACAAGCGGGATGCCGACCTCATTAAGTTCTATTTTTGAGTCAGGACTTATGACAGTTCTTGCAGCGTAATTAACTCTTTTGCCGGCAAGGTTGTGCCTGAATCTTCCCTCCTTGCTTTTTATCCTTTCAGTAAGTGTTCTTAATGCCTGCCCGCTCCTGTGCCTTGCAGGAGGAATTTGGCTTACCTCATTGTCAAAATAAGTTGTAATATGATACTGCAGTAAATCCCAAAGATCTTCTATAATAATCTCAGGTGCTCCTGCATTTATGTTTTCAAAAAGTCTCTGGTTTATTCTTACAATATCTCCAAGCTTGTGTGTCAGATCATCTTCACTCCTTTCGCCTGTTTCCAGCGTGATGCTCGGTCTTATTGTAACAGGAGGCACTGGAAGTATTGTTAAAACACCCCACTCAGGTCTTGCATATTCAGGATTCAGTCCGAGGAACGCAATATCACTATCGCTTACTCTCTCAAGTCTTGTCCTTATATCAATAAGGTTCAATCTCTTGTCGCCTTCAAGAAATGTAGTCGGCCTCTCAAGTTTTATATTTTCCTGCTTTGCACTGCAGTGCTGGCACTTTTTTATATTCTTAAGTGAATTTCTAATGCTTTTGGCCTGCTTTTGTGTAGATACTTCAACCTCAGGATTTTCTCCTGCATTTTCCTCTTCTACAGTTAGTCTTGCCTTGCTGTCAGCTAGAAGCTTTCCGCATTCTCTGCATGTGCATCTTAAAACTCCGAGTATTATATCAGCGTATTTAATATGTATCACAGGTCTTGCCAGATCAAAATATCCAAAATGCCCCATGCAGTCCCTCAAATTTCCTCCGCATGTTTTGCATCTTAAGCCGGGATCAATGACTCCAAGTCTCACATCCATCAGCCCGCCGTCAACAGGATAGCCCTCTCTGTCATAAAGTTCAGGTGTAACTATTTTCGCAACAGCCATCTTCTTTATCATTGTAGGTGAAAACATCCCGAAAATTATGCTGGTTATTTTTTTGTATACGTATGTTTCTGCCATTTTCAAACTCTTGCATAACCTCCGGCTGTATTTGGTCTGATTGTAACGATCTTGTGTGCTTCTGTGCCGCTGAATATTACTCTGCCTGAATTAAATAAAACAGATTCGATTCCTGCCAGATCTTCAATAAGGCTCTGAGATAGAGAACTTAAAATTCTGTTGGCTAGTTCATCCTCAGTTGGAGTTTTTCTTTTGATTTTATCAGCAAATTTTAAAAAAGAAAAAACATCATCATGAGCTTCAAAAAGCCTTTCAGTTCCATAGATATAAGGCACAGAAAATGTAATGGTTTCCTCTCCGCGTGAAAGAGCAAGACCGTCAGCAGGAGGAAAAATAATAACCCCATAACTTGTTTCATGGCTGTCTTTCTCATCTAAGACAATATATGGAAATCCTCCAGCATCTCTTAGTTTATATTTAGGTAAATTCATTTTAATATCTCCTTCCCAGCACAAGTTTTGGATATAATCCAAGGGCCTTAAGCTCGTCTAGCAGTAGTTTGAATGCATAACTCATCTCAACAGCGCTTATCTTTGTGTTTCCTCCGCATTTTGTGCAGTGTTCCCTGTCTTTGTATGAATCATAAATTCCAAGAAGGCCGCAGCTTTCGCATACATAAACAAGAGTTCTGTCAGAGTCAAACCTTTCCTTCAATAATAAGGATGCACCACGCGAAACAAAGCAGTCCTTCTCCATCTCTCCAAGACTTAATCCTCCTCCCTGCGCCCTTCCCTCTATAGGTTGTCTTGTAAGCAGTTGTATCTTCCCGGTTGCCCTTGCATGCAGTTTATTGGCAACCATATGTTTGAGCCTCAGGTAATACATATTCCCAACATAAATCTTTGCCTTTAATTCTCTCCCGTCAATGCCGCTGTAGACAGTCTCAAATCCATTGTCCCTGAATCCAAGTCCAAGCAGCATTTTTCTTAGCTCACTTTCAGGAACAGAATCAAAAGTTGTTCCGTCAATATATTCCCCGGATAAAGCGCCTGCCTTGCCTGCAATCACTTCTATAAGATGTGATATTGTCATTCTTGATGGAATTCCGTGCGGGCTGAATATAATATCAGGAGTTATTCCAGAGGCAGTAAAAGGCATGTCAGCAGGATTTACAAGCATGCCAACAACTCCCTTTTGTCCGTGGCGCGAAGCAAACTTGTCTCCGATCTCAGGTATTCTCTGCTGCCTGAGTTTAACACGGACAATTCTGTTCCCCTCTTCATTCTCAGTAATTAAAGTCATGTCAACAATCCCATTTTCTCCATGGGTAAGCGCGACAGAGCTTTCTCTTTTTACATTTGTGGCAACATTAAATTCTTCAAACTCCCCCAAAAATCTTGGAGGGCTTACCTTTCCGATTAAGACATCATCCTCTTTTACTTTTGAGCTTGTAAAAACAATTCCGTCCTCCTCTAGCATGCGGTAATCCTTTTCAGACTTGTAGCCTTTGACATCTTTGTCAGGTATGCATATCTCGTCAACAAGTCCTCCCTGGTATCTTACCTCTTCTGTGTTAAAAGGTTTGAAGTAAGTTGATCTTCCAAAACCTCTCTGTACACTGCCGAGATTTATTATGATTGCATCCTCCATGTTGTATCCTTCATAGCTCATCAGGGCAATCACAACATTCTGTCCTGACGGATGTTTGTCCCAGTTGACAACAGGATGCATAAAAGTGTTTGTAACAGGCCTCTGCGGATAATATAAAACATTTACATCAGTGTCAATTCTCATAAGGTAATTTGCTGCATAAACTCCAAGAGCCTGCTTTTGTATTTTGTTCCCTCTTATAAGTCTGGAGCTTCCGCCAAAGTTTGAATAAGGTATCAGCGAAGTGCATAGTCCAAGAATGACTATTGGTGATATTTCAAGGTGGGTATGTTCTTTTGTTAATTCTTTTTCATCAAGTGCAATATAGCAGTTCTCCTCCTCTCCAGCATCAATGTATTCCATAATCCCGTCTTTCACAAGCTTTTCTATCTTAAGCGTGCCGTCCTCTATCCCCTTAATGTGCGCATCAGTCAAAAGAGGTTTGCTGTTTTCAACAACTATCAAAGGTCTTCTTGCCCTTCCCTTTGTGGTATCAACATAAAATTCATCATACTCCTCATCGTAAAAAAAATTAACATCCTGGTTTAATGAGCCCTTTCTTCTCTCATTCCTCAGCTGTTTGATAAATTCTTTTGAATTTTCTATAGTTCCTATGAATTTTTCATTTAAAAATACGTCTGTCATTTTAAACTTTAGTTTTCACCCCGAGATTATCAAGTGTTTTTTTTACCTTTTCTTCCTGCGAGTCTCCCTTTGATGCAACACAAAGCAGTGCTATATTTTTTCTTAAGCCTATTGGTGTTCCCTCAGGAGTCTCAATAGGGCAATTGTGGGTTATAAACCCATTAGCAATTAATGTATGAGTATTTTCTTTTGTGGTAAGGTCTCTGACGTCATCTATTTCCTGTGCGCTCTTTTGTATAATTCTCTCCCATACTGCCCCAGATTCCCCTAATTTCGAAGATTCCAGCCATTTAGTATACGATTGCAATAAATTTTGTGTATTTCGGGTTTTCTCATATATTTTTTGGTTAAATAACCACCCATTGATTACCCTATAATTTATTCCAAACCTTTCTGATATTCTTTTAGGTGTTAACCCATCTGAATATAATTCTTTGACATCATTCTTTAATTTTTTTCTTTGGTTTATCACCATTTCTCTTATTCTCAGCCACTCGCCAATATAATTCGAGTTCATTTCCTTTTGTTTGCAGTATCTGTAACCTATAACATTTAGGGTTTTCTTTATATTATTGTAATCATTTGCAAATATAATTTTGCATTTAAGCATAATTGCCTTGTCTTTTCTTATATAATCTTCAGCTAGTTCTATATTTTTTATTTTAACACCAAGATACATGAAAAGTTTTTTTATATCTTCAGCAAATCTCTGTATATTATTTTTTAACTCTTTTCTCTTATGAAAAATAAAGTTCCCTAAATTTAATTTTTCTCCAGACAATCTTTCATTTCTTATTGATATCCTTGGCTTGGAACCATCACCGCCAAGCAAAGCAGCTAAAAATTCCCTTTTAACTGATAGGCTAGACTTAAATAACCATTTAGGAACATACAACTCAGTGTCTGTTTTTCTGCCAACAGGAGCACCAGCACAAACCATTAAAGAATGTAACGCCCCGCCCTTGCTCAACATAAAAGTTCTATAATTCACCTCTCTATCAGACAATTTTATTTTAGTATCCTTTTGTATTATTTTGGACGGCTCAAACCCCAATAATCTTATATCATTAGCCACAGCCTCAGCATCATTCCTGCTGCCGCAATAAAATTCCAGGTTATACTTTCCACAATGCCCATCTGAAAATAAGTGGCCCATTAACCTTGCAATTATCTCAATTTTATAGTTGTTTGTAGTTAAGGGTAGCAATTCATTTGAATGCAGTTCTTTTATATCATGTTTAAATCTTTTTTGGTAATTTTTTTCAATATCGCTAACACTAACTATCATTTCTCCTAAATTTTCATTTGGTAATTCTGGAGTATTAATTTTATCAAGAGTAGGATAAACAGCAACATTATCTCCGACATTAAGTTTAGCAGCATCAATCCAGCCATGTTTTGTATAAAAAGGATGGTCCTGCGTGGCAAGTATCTCTCTTCCGCTTTCAGAAACCAATTTATAAACAGTTTTGCCCATTAATTTGGGATTTGAAGTATAATATTTGGATATACTTGATTTTATTAGTGCCTTATCTTTAATATTATATGTCAAAATCTTATGATGATTCCAGCAATTTTGCAGATTTTCTAGAGTTTTCGTTGAATATCCGTCTGCCAGCAAAACATTTGTATCCTTGCTCAAGCATAATCTTCCCCAATGCGTCGGATGCAGCGCCCTTGCCTCAAAATTTTCCTGCGTGCTTGTCAGCAGGGAAACAACCCTCTGGAGATGTGAATAAGTTGCAAGTATATTTGTTCTGTCAATATTTTGGCTGACTCCCTTTCTTCCGCCTGTCCATGTGCCTGTTGCAAGTGAACTCTTTATATTTGATGTAAGAAGCTCATCTCTTATTATTATTTTGATGCTCTGGAATTTTCCTCTCTTTACAAGCCTCTGGAAGTTATACAGTATATCCTGCACAAGGCTTCTAAGGTTTGTTCTTATAAGGTCCTCAAGTAAATCCCCTGCAAGCTTGAGTCTTTTGTTGGCATAATGATCCTTGTCAGGCAGTGGAAGTCCGTCGCTGCTTGCCTGCAGAAATTTTCTTATCATTTTGCATAAGTTATATGCTTTTACAATCCTGTCTTTTGGCGAAGTTCCAACATGCGGCAAAAGATATCTGTCAAGCTGCTCTTTTGTTCTCTCATATTTTGCTTCCTTTGGCTGTGAAATTCCTGCCCTTTTTGAAAGATATTCAAGTGCATCATCCTCTGTCTTTATGCCGGCTGAATCATATAAATTTATAAAAACAGAGTCATAGTTTTTTTCGGGGCAGATCATCTTTACTATCTCCTGATCCTTGGTCATTCCAAGTGCTTTTAGGATAGGGAAAAGTGGTATTCTCTTAAATCTTGTAAATGTTAAGTAAAAAATTCCATCCTTCATCTGCTCAATAGTATGGGGTATTCTGTAGCTTCCCATCTCTGAAAAAACCCTTGCAACATACTCGCTTGGTCCTATCTCTTTTTTTTCTATAAAAATGCGGTTTGATGCAAGATCTTCAACAGTGACAAGAACTCTCTCATTTCCGTTTATCATAAAATATCCGCCAGGATCATCAGGATCCTCGCCTTTTGAAATAAGTTCCTCTCTCTTAAGTCCGTGAAGATGGCAGTATTTTGACCTGAGCATTATCGGAAGCTTTCCAATCATTGTAACAAAATTTTCTCTCTGTATGTCATCAACATATGCGCTGACCTCAAGAAACATCGGAGCAGAGTATGTCAGCATCCTGAGCCTTGCCTCTGATGGAAACACATCTCTTTTGCTGCCGTCAGCTTCAATTATTGTGGGTTTTTCTATCCATATTTTTTTTAATTTAATAACAAAGCTCTCAACTTCCTGGGGAATAATTGTAGGGGAAATATCTCCGACTTCATCCACAAGAATCTGAAGTCTTCTGTCAACAAAATCATTAAAGCTTTGTATATTCGCCTCTACAAAAGGATTTTCCTTAAAATATTGTTTGATAAGATTATGATATCCCTTAACCATCTACCACCAGCCTGTAATAATCAGTTTCCTTTGCTGTATGACTTTTTCTTTTTATTAATATAACATCCCCTGCCTTCACTCCAAGATCTTTTATTGCAGGATCGCTTATTTTTATCATCGGAAGCTGCTTTTCAGAGATATTGAAGGTTTGTAACAGCTGTTCCTTCTGGTCTTTGGTAAGCTTTATGTGCTGGGGTACCAGAAAATGCTGGTTAATTTGAAGTTGTTCAACCATTTTGTATTATTATTGGGCCGGATGGGAAATGCACAAACAAACATTTCTGCTTAGTCTGTTTTGAACCCACGACCACCTGCTGTCTTCAGCCTGTTAAAAGGAACACCGCCAGTTTTAATTGGCTCAGGTGCTCTACCAAGCTGAGCTACCGGCCCTAGCTGGGGTTATTAATCCCTCTAAAGTATGTGATAAATGCACTTATGATTACTTCTAGAAGGGACCATAAATTTTGGAAATTCCGTCTCTATTTAAAGCTAACGCTTTTTTGTAAGTTGTGTAGACAGGTGACATATGTCACCAGTACTATAAGTTATAGTTTTTTATAATGACTGCAATTGTTTTTTATTGGACAGCTTTTGCATTGCGGTATCTTTTTGCAGTGTCTTTTTCCATGTTCAACAAGCAGCGCATGATATTCATTGAATAACTGGCTGTTATTATCTAAATTATTTTGAAAAATTTGCTGCAGGTTGTCATAGGAAATATTTTCATTGCATAACCCTATTCTAGAAAAAATTCTTTTTGTATAGGCATCAATGACAAAAATTGGTCTTTGGTAAGCATATAATAACATTGAGTCTGCAGTTTCTCTTCCAACTCCCCAGACAGAAAGCAGATTTTCTCTGCTAATTTCTTTTCCTGAATCTAAGAACGTAATAAATTCTTTAATTTTTTTTGCTTTTTGGTTATTGTAGCCTGAGCTTTTTATTAATTCTGCTAGTTTAGCAGAGTTTATTAATATTAATTTATCTCTCTTTAACAAGTTGTTTTCTCTTAAATTTTTTAGTGCCTTTTCAGCATTTTTCCATGAAGTATTTTGGGTTAGAATTGCCCCCAGGCAAATTTCAAACCTTTGCGCATCATTTTTAGGTAAGATGTAATCCTTTTGATGATATTCAATCTTGCCTGTTTTACCATTAAACAGGGGCCACCAGCCCTGATAGCCATACTCAGCTAAAAGCTTTTTGTATATTTCTTCTAGCTCCCTTTTATAGTTTTTTGCTATTTTTTTGTCCAAACCAACTTGAAGAGGTATATTTTCATCAGCCAGGAATTTCATTATTATAAAGGATAAATTGATTCTAACTTAAGAGAGTGAGCTGAGTATTCCAAAGCAGCATGTATATCTTTTTCTTTTAATTGGGGGTAATTTTTAAGTATGTCATCTACACTCCATTTTTGGGCCAATAACTCAAGTATAAAATCAACACTTATTCTCGTACCTTTTATTATAGGTTTTCCTACTAAAATATTAGGATTTACTTCTATAATTTTTCTCCAATCATTTGTATTTTTCATATAGTATTTTAACTCAGCTTATTTATATAATTTGCGCAAAAAATTGTCATTATGCTGTCCTTGATTAGTAAGACTTAATTTTCCAGACTTGATATCATTATAATAAAATAAATTTACAGCAGCTTAAGTTCTTTTGTAATCTTGTCTATCTTCTCGTCATCATCAGGGCCAATTGCGCATACTGTCACAGTCCCTGGTTCAACAGTTGTTCTTCCTGCATCTGTAATCAGGGCAGTAACCAGGCCAAAATCCTTTGCAATCTGGTTGTATTTTTGTAATTCTTTTAAATCTTTGACTTTAAGAATGATCTTGGCCATGCCGTCTTTTCTCCATTCGTTAACTTTGTTTTTATCGCTTCTAAGAACAGCTTCAACAGAGGCATGCGCACATTGTGCTGCCATCTTTCCCTTTGGCAGTTTTAAATCCTGCCTTGCAATTATCGCCTGTTTCAACTTATCCTCCTGAGCTCCCCGACAATCTCTTTAATCAAATCAAATCCGCTCTGCCAAAATTTTTCATCTTCAATGTCAATTCCTATCTCTTTTAATATTTTGCCTGGATTCTCTGAACCGCCATAGCTTAAAATTTTTAAGTATTTGGGAACAAAAGATTTTCCCTCTTTTTTATATTTTTCATACAGGGCTAAAACAAGCAAATTTCCAAAAGTGTAAGCATAGCAGTAAAATGGAGAATGATAGATATGCGGGATTGAAGTCCATTCATACTTAAACTCATCTGGCACTGTCAAAGAATTGCCGAATTGCTCTTTTAGATTTTCAAGATAGGCCTTGTTCAAAGAATCCAGGTCTGTGCCTTTGTTTATCATTTCATGCGCCTTAATCTCAAATAAAATAAAATAAGCCTGCCTGATGACTGTAGCATAAGTGTCATCCAGCTTTTGGATCAGCAAGCTCTTCTTTATCTCCCTGTCTTTGGTTTCTTTGATTAATTTGTCAAACAAAAGCATCTCTCCAAAGACAGAAGCAGTCTCAGCTAAAACTAATGGCGGATGTGCAGTTAAAATAGAATGATTGTCAGCCAATAAATCATGAACCCCGTGTCCAAACTCATGGGCTATGGTAAAAACATCCCTCATGTGATCGTTATGATTCAGCAGAACATAAGGCACAACACCAGGAGCAATATACATGCAGTAAGCCCCGCCCATTTTGTTTTTTCTGGTTTCATAATCAACATGGTTAGCTTCAACAATCTTCCTGGCTAATTCATGCATCTTGCCTGAATACTGTTTATAGGCATCAAAAACTAATTTTTGTGATTCAGCATAGCTGAATTTCTTTTTTTTCTCTTTATAAGAAGTGTAAATGTCATATCTCTTCATATTTTTAATTTTGCATAACCTGGCTTTCAGCTTAAAATATTCCTGGAACAAAAACCTGTTTTTTCTGCAGACATTTAGCAGAGTTTCAATTGCCTTGGCGCTTACATCGTTGGAAATATTCCTGGGAGAAATTGGTTCCTTATATTTTCTTAAGTCAACATTTTCATTCTTCCAGTCAAGAACAACGTTCCTGTAAATCTCATTTAAAACATCAGAATGCTTGGAATAAACATTATACATCTCCTGATAAGCTGCTTTTCTCACATCTGCCCTGGTATCTTTGACATAACTTGTTAATTCATCTCTGGTTAGCTCTTTTTTTCTGCCGTCAGTCTTTAAATTAAAAACAAAGCCATTTGTGATTGTATCATATAACTTTATCAGGGCATTTCCGCCGGTAACATCCTTAAGATTTATTAATTTCTCTTCTGGCTCAGACAAGGTATATGGCTTTAAAATTCTTATATACTCCAGATAATATTTGTAATCTTTTGGGACTTCATTGATAATCCTGCTGGTATTTTTATCATCCAGGCTCTTGAACCACAAATTAAAAAACATAATCCTGTTGCAGACATTGACAGATAACTGCTCGGCTGTAGCCCTGAATTTTTTTGCCTGCTGGTCAGAAGTATCTTCGGAAAACCAGAGATAAGCATAATCAGTTAATCTGGAAATTAATTCAGATATTTTCTCTTCTGCTTTTATTATCAGCATAAAATCATCCGCAGAAATTTCTGGTTTTAGTTTATCTCTAAAAAGTTCGATAAATTTAACATTTTTTTCTAAATTTTCTAATAATAAGTTATATTCACGGGAATTTATATCAGGTAAAATGTCCTTTTTATTCCATGTTTTTTTAGCCACGAAAATATAAAAGATATTGCATATAAAAACTTTGCCATAAGTTTTATAAAGATACTTAAGGGTAAAAACAAGGCATGGCATCAACAGCATTAAGGACACACACCTGCTGCGAATTAAACAGGCAGTGTCTAAAAAAAGAAGTAAAAATATGCGGATGGATTGACTCAAGAAGGGACCACGGCGGCATAATTTTTATAGATTTGAGAGACAGATACGGTCTTACACAGGTAAGGTTTGATCCAAAAAAAATTCCTGAAGCAGAGAAACTTAGGAGAGAGTGGTGCATCCAGGTTTATGGAAACGTTATTGCAAGGCCCAAGGGAATGGAAAATGCAAAATTAAAAACAGGGGATATAGAGGTTGATGCCGCCTCGCTGAACATATTAAACGAATCTGAAACACCTCCGTTCGAGATTGATGATAAGATAGAAACAAATGAAGAATTAAGATTAAAATATAGATATCTGGATTTAAGAAGGCCTGTAATGCAGCAGAGACTTTTAACAAGGCACAAGGCGTCGCAGGCAGCAAGAGAATATCTTTCATCCCAGAATTTTCTCGAGATAGAAACGCCAATGCTTGTAAAGACAACACCAGGTGGCGCAAGAGAAAATAAAAAAACGTAA
>CAYXPX010000001.1:49601-55022 GCA_964467335.1 Candidatus Woesearchaeota archaeon
AGAATTCATCCTGGAAAATTTTACGCTCTTCCAGAATCTCCGCAGATGTACAAGCAGTTGCTGATGGTGGCAGGTCTTGACAGGTACTTCCAGCTTGCAAGATGCTTAAGAGATGAAGACCTGAGAGTGGACAGGCAGCCGGAATTCACGCAGATAGATATTGAAATGAGTTTTGTTGAGCCTGAAGACGTTTTTGAAATTGTGGAAGGTTTGCTGAAGAATATTTTTAAAAAAACATTAAACGCTGAAATTAAAACACCGTTCCAGAAAATAACATACCATGAAGCAATGGAAAAATACGGCTCTGACAAGCCAGACTTAAGATTTGGTTTCGAGTTTGAGAATGTAACAGAAATAATGAAACACTCTGATTTTTCAGTATTTAAGTCTGAAATAGACAGGGGCGGCGTAGTTTACTGTCTTAATGCAAAAAAATGTTCTAAATTTTCAAGAACAGAAATAGAAGAACTGATAGAAACAGCAAGAACACATCATTTGAATGGTCTTGCATGGATAAAAGTTAACAGGGGAAAAAAACTTGAAAGCTCGATAGTCAAGTACTTTTCTGATAAGGTGCAGGATGAACTTATAAAAAAAGTTAAAGCAGACGAGGGAGACCTTCTTTTGTTCGCAGCTGAAAATTTCAAAAAGGCCCTGACATCCCTGGGAGAAGTCAGGCTGCATATTGGAAGAAAATTAGGCTTGTTGAAAAGCAATGAATATAAGTTCTGCTGGATCACAGAGTTCCCTGCATTTGAATTTAATGAAGAGACAAATTCATGGCAGGCAATGCATCATATTTTTACTTCCCCGCTGGATGAGGATATGGGATTAATAAAAAAAGATCCTGGAAAAGTGAGGGCAAAGGCATATGATGTTGTGCTGAACGGCGTTGAAATCGGCGGAGGTTCAATAAGGATAAACAGAAAGGATGTCCAGGCAAAAATGCTTGAAGTTACAGGCCTGACTTATGAAGAAGCTGAAAAAAAGTTTGATTTTTTGCTTAATGCTTTTCGGTACGGGTGTCCTCCGCATGGGGGAATTGCCCTGGGTATGGATAGATTATGCGCCCTGTTATGCGGAATTAATGACATAAGGGAGGTAATTGCATTTCCAAAAACAAAAGCTGCAGAGAATCTGATGGACAGCTCTCCGCAGGAATGGACATCTGAATTTTTAAAAGAGCTTAATTTAAAGTTAGATGTTGTTAAGAAATAGTTTAGCCTGATTTTTTCATAAACTCTTCTTTTGTAAAACTATTTAATCTTTGATTAATTAACATTTTTTTGTTTTTTACTCCCTTTCATCTTTTAACTTCCTAATAATTGATTTAATTTTCTCCTTATTTGTTATAATAAAATTTTTCTGAATCATAAACCCTTCATATGAAATCCTATTGCGATAATCTCTTAGCTGTTGCAAAAACTGCCTAGTCTGCTCATCCAATTTAATCTGTTTTGCCACGTAATCAATTAATTCCTGATGGGCCCCTTCACCCCTTGCTTTTGTTCCTTCTTTCAATGCGATTGCTTCCAAAAGCTTATGAATAGTATCATAATAATCAACTAAAGTATTGCTGGGATATTCAGATATATTTGTTTTTTCTAATCTTTCCATAGTTATTTCTGCCATTCTAATCAAAGCCTGTGCTTTCTGCTTATCAGGAGTAACTTTTGTTATCACTTGTATCCCTCCAAGAATCCATGAAGAACCACACCATTAATAATGTTGTTTTTAAGTTCTTTTGGGTAAGATGTAAAGTGCTCATTAAAATGAATTTCAATTTTTCTTCCAATTTTTTTTTCAAATTGTTTTAATTGAATATCTTTTTTCTCACTTTCTAAAAATAAATCAAGGTCGCTTTCTTCGATGTCTTCTCCTCGCTGAAAACTACCAAACAGAACCATGCAGGAAGGCATCAGTTCTTCTTCCAGATAGGATATTATTCCGGATTCAAGGATTAATTGCAAATTGTAGATTTTTTTGTATTGGATGAATAGCCTATTATTTCTGTTCGCCTTATATTTAGGAAATCTTCTTTTTCCAATTTGTTCTGTTTGCTGCCGGATTAATCCAGTTTTAACTAAAATCTGCAGGTTTTGCTTTACCGAGGTATGGGCAATCTTGATACGGCTACTTATCTCTTTTAAAGTATGGGTTTTGGTTGGAAAGTGAAAAAACACTTCCAAAACTGCCTGTATACTACTTTTTTGTAACATATGTTACATTATTATAACAAGTATTATTTAAATGTTTCGGTTTACTCTTCTTTCCTTCCAGCTTCTTCATCCTATTTGCCACTACAGGAATGGTTCAATTAGTTATAGGGTTATTCAGTACGAAAATGAGCTAACCACTTTTGTTTATATTATTCTTAGTTGACTTCTGTGACATGAACAAATCTATATTAAAATCTAAGGCCAGCATAAACTCCGAGAACATAGCTTAACGCCTGGTTTGCCTTTAGGGGCTTTTTTGCCTCTGGAGTAAGCCTGAAACAATAGTCTAAATCATCTCTAACTTCTTGGCTTAATCCATATGTGTCATTTCCAAATACAAGGCACATTTTAGTGTCATTATTTTCCTTAAAGAAATTTATTAAGTCCTTTTCATTGTTTATGGAATGCTTGCTGAATCCTACTTTTATAAAATCCTTTGATAAATATGGCAAAAATCTCAGGTCAAAATTTTCATAGTCTATTCCTTTTGTTATTTTCTTTGCTTTTGATAAAGGTTTTTCAATCTTTGACCTGTCTTTTGTCAGTATTATTAACGGAATTTTAAATATAAAGCACAGCCTGAGAAAATCGCTTATTTCTTCAGGAAGCCTCGGCTCTTCAAGAACAGCATAGATGTTGCTGAAATCAGTTTCTGCCGGATTTGATTTATTCCATAATTTTTGCGTTGCATAGGATATTCTGTATTTTAATGTTTTTTCAAATTTTTTTATTTCTATGAATATGACATTGCCGTTTTCCACAAATAAAATATTTTCATGTTTTAAATAGGGATTTATGTGCCTGTAAATTGACTTGTTGGATATTGGAATCTTGTTATAAAATTTAGTTTCTATCTGAAAATGTTTAATATTATTATTTTTGCATAACCTTAAACAATCTTCTTTTAAGTCCTTGAATGAAAAATTCTTCCACTCAGTTGAAAGTATTAAAACTTTTGATATCTCCTGCAAATTTAATAATCCTTCTGGTTTAAGCTGTGTTGTTAATAAAAGGGAGTTATCTTCATCAGAAAATTCAGCATTCTTGTCAAGCTCTTTTATTTTGGTTTTTAGGATATTCCTATCAATCTCAAATTTGTTTAAAAATAATATTAATTTCATTTTATTATTAATGGTATCAGAAGGTTTTAAAAGGATATATGTTTTTATTTTTTTATGCGGGGGTGCCGGAGTGGCCAAACGGGGTAGCCTCAAGAGCTACTGGCTCAGGCCTACGCAGGTTCGAATACAAACTTTTTCTAAAAGTTTGATCAAAAGTCCTGTCCCCCGCACCATATTCTCAAAGATATTGCGTTGACTGCCTGGCATAAGTTTTTATAAGAGATTATTTTTAGTGTTGTATTAGTAAATATCCTATGTTTATTTTTATTGATTATTTTTTAATAACCAATTCCAAAACGAAACAAATTCAATCTTGCACTTGTTATAGCTCTTAATCTCGCTCTTTCCAAGATATAAAAGAAGCGCTTTTTTTATTTTATATTTGTTCATAAATAATTTTAATGTATTCAAATCGCGTCCAAAGATTTTTTCTTTATTTTTAACTTCAATAGGCAGAATATTTTTTCTCTCAATTTTCAAAAAATCAATCTCTTTGTCTAAATCTCTCCAATAATATTTTCCGTCTATAATGCTCAAAACAAAAGATTCTAAAATTTTGTCATTATTTTCGCCATAACAATATGCTAAATTCCACCAATAAGGATAAACTCTTTGTAACTTCCTGCTTGTTGAAAGTGTGCTTGGCCTGAAATTTTTAACAATCCTTATCAAATAACAAAATTCAAGATAAAAAATATGTGTGTATAAAGTGCTTTTGCTTATTTTTAGATTCTTTGATAAATTATCGTAATCAAGATAAAAACCTGGCTCTTGATAAAATAAATTAATAATGGTATATAATAGTTCTTTATTTATATTATCAAACCTTTCTGGAAGATCAGATTTAATTATTTTATCTATAACAGTAGTCCTGAGATAATCTTTAATGATTAATTCATTATTCCAATTTATTGTCTCTGGAAAACTCCTTAATAAATAAGAAAAAAATTCTTTTTTTATTTCTTTTGAATATAGCAAAGGACTATTAATTATTTTTTCTTTATTGCTAAGCTCAAGAAATTCTTTAAAGCTCAGAGGATTTATATTAATTAAAAAATATCTTCCTGCAAGATTTTTTATGGCATCTTCTTCTAAATTAATGCTGCTTGAGGATGAAATGTAAAATTTTATATTTGGGCTGGAATCATAAATTAATTTTAATTCACTTGCCCATTTTTTAAACTTTGTTATCTCATCAAAAAAAACAGAGATCTTTTCTTTTTTATAGTCAATTCCAGTCAACTCCTTATAACTTTCAAAAAGTTCTACCAAATCATCAATCTCCTTGTCAAAACTAAAATAAAAGACCTTCTTACAGTCCATATTAGACTTATTTTTAGATTTAATTTTACTAAGAAGTTCTTTTATTGTTTGGTACAATAAAGTGGTTTTTCCTACCCTTCTTAAGCCGCTGAGAATAACTACCTGCCTGTATTTTTTAAGTTCTTGCATTTTATTAAAAAAATCTCTCTTGTAAGGTTTAGCAAGATCTTCATTAACAGAACCATCTTCCCACCACGGATTAAGCAGTTTTATAGTATCTATAATGTTTGACATAAGTACTATAAAGAGAACTTATATTTAAATCTTTCGTTCTCAAAGAAGAACTTATAATTATATCAATATAATTCTATGTATCTTATCTTTCGTGTTATAAATATTTTTTTAGTCAGTAATAAAATTAAAAAGAGAAAAAGTTAAACTTTTTCCCCAATCCAGTTCCATAGTGCTGCAAATACATAGCCGATAACATATCCGCCTACAAATGCAACTACTACTCCTAGAATACCCAGGCCCCAGCTTGCACCAGCAATGGTATGCATATCGCTTAAGAAATGCATGGAATGCACAAAGTTTGCAAATCCTTGGCTCAAGCCAAATACTGCAAGTATCACCCATAAAAAGTGCATGATGCCGTACATAAGCCCCAAAGTTAAGCCAGCCTGGTTCTTGTTTAATGTTATTCCCATTTTACACCTCCTGATTATATGTCTAAATTTAGATATATCGAAATATTTAAATATTTCGCTTTTACCCATTATTTATGGTAGTTAATATAGGCAGTTTGCTCACATTTTATA
>CAYXPX010000002.1:0-17709 GCA_964467335.1 Candidatus Woesearchaeota archaeon
ATTCTTCTTCAGGGAGAGTTTAAGCAAAACAATAAGGGAGGCGCCTCTGGATGTGCAGGAATATCTTAATCAGCAGCTTGGAGATGTGAAAAGAGAGGTTGGCAGGTGTGTTAATTTAGAAACAAAAGCAGCTGCAAAACTTTTGATGGAAAATGCAGGCGTATTTGAGAGAAATTTTGGATATATTGCTTATTCAGGAATTAAGTATCCTATTTTATGCAGGGCAATGGAAGGCAGAGACGGCTGCCTGAGCGAAAATATTTTTATTTCTGACATGCAGAATAATCTTGATAATTATCTTCCCCTAAAAATAAGCAATTGCCTGAATTTAAATGAATTTAGAGACAGGGATTATGAGCTAAGTTCAGGAAACATTGAGGTCAGCAGCCTAATATCTAATGAAAATATTTTAATTACTTTAGATTTTCCTGTTGAGTTAAAAAAAGAAGCATACAGTGCTTCTGAAGATAAATTTGTTTATGCTGCTGAGACTCCATTGGGCGAGTTTACAAATGCTGTGAACAGGCTTGTACAAAAAAAAGCCAGAGGAGAGGATATTGATACGGTTTCCTTTGGCATGCTCAGCAAAAATAAATACAGACTGGAGATGAAAAAGCCATATCCTGATGAGGTTTATGATCTTAGTTTGACTACAAATGATGATTTTCATTTTTATTTTGCTTTTGAGGGAATACCAAGGGAGGGGCTTGAGAGAACTGCTGTGATAATATGATTTTTAAAAATTTAATAACATACTTTGAAATATTTTTGGCAGTGAGCATCAGCTTTATTATTGGATTTAACTTGAGTTCTTCTGTTGTTTATGCGCAGGAGGATGATGATCGGGTATGCTGTGTTAATACTGATGTTGATGGAAGTTCAGTGGCCTGCCAGTATACTGATGAGAATAACTGTGCTGGCGGCAGAGGAATTCCTACAAGGTGCGAGGATACTTTTGACTGCAGGCCTGTATGCTGTGATTTGACCGGCGCTGGCTATGATGAAACCGGCGGTCTTGGATGCCTGCAGAATGTTGCTGCAAGCGCATGTTCTGCGCGGGGAGGAAATGTTGTTGACGATGCAAGCTGCAGGAGCGCACCGCAATGCTCTTTTGGATGCTGTATTGTTGGTACTCAAGGAGTTTTAACTACAGAATCTGGATGTGCTGATTTAACTTCTGATTATCCTGATCTTACGATGGATTTTAGAGGTGACATTCAGGAAGAACTTGGATGTTTTTTAGCTGCAAGATCACAGGATGCTGGGTGCTGTGTTGGAGAGAATGTTGATACTGGAAATAGCTGCGGTTTGTCGACAAGAGGAGAGTGCAGCGGAGAATTTTTTGCAAATACTGACTGCGTGAATGTTCCTGATAATAAATGTGTTGACTGCAAGCCAGAAATACCAAAAGTAGAATGGAAGAAAACATGCAGTTATGATTATGGAGATTCTGTTTTTTATGAAGATGCATGCGGAAATCCTATTGTGTTTGGAACTCCTGCGGATGAGTGTGTTTACTCTGCTGGATTTTTATGCAGGGAGGAAGAGGGGAATGTTTACTGCGATAATTTAAATTGCGCTGCGAGCAATAATCCTGAAGAGAGCGAGATATGGGATAATCCTAGGGTTGATGAAAACGGAGACTGTGCAACTGGGGCTGCGTTTAACGATCTATGCTGGACAAATGATTATAATTTTAATGGGAGAAATTTTAGATTGAACGGGGAGAGATGGTGCGAATTTGATGCTGATGCTGGACCTATGAGGGATCTGCCAGGAACAAGACATTATGTGCATGCATGCTATGAGGGAAAAGAAACTGTGATTCCATGCGAAGAATACAGGAATGAATATTGTTTTCAGTTTGATGGTCCTGAAATATCTTCTGCAGGATGCTTTGAGAACAAGGCAGCTGTCAATAGATGCGGAGAATGCAATACAAGAGACTGCTGTGAGAATCAGGATTTGAGAACATGTTTATGGGTTTCTGCTAATCAGGAAAGTGTTAATGCAGAGACACAGAGGATTAATGATGGGAGAAGAGAGAGAGCTGCTGCAAGAGGAGAGGATGTAAATCTTGAACCTTTGGAAATTGACGCAGATGAAGGAGGGCTTTGTTTACCTTTAGTGCCTCCTGCTGGAAATCCTGAGCTTTGCGGATTTAATAATGGAGAGGAATTTGTAAATCCTTTAGCATTGGAAGTTGCATGGCATGATGCTGGGGCTGGATTTGACTGGGACTGCGACGGACCGTGCCAAGCTTATACACAAAAATTTGCTTATCAATATAATACAATCTGCAATAGCCAGGGAGACTGCGGTGCAGGATATAATTTAGCCGGGGAATGGAGCGAGGGAGGATTTGAAAGAACATGCGATGTTGGTTCTGAGATAAGAAATGATTTTGAAGATGGAGATGTTGCTGGTGTTGGGGATAATGAGTATATTTTTTGGGACGGAGGCAACAGATATGATGACGATGATGCTGATAGATTAATAAACAATTGTTTGGTACAGCTTCCTGATCCTGCTGATAAGACTGACGGAGATTTTAATTTTTTGAGTTATCTTATTTATTCAGGAGGATTGAGTGCTGAACTTCCGCCTGGAGCTGCTGATTTTGCAGAGACATATGCTGGTTTAACAGGGGTTGAAGGGGGAATAGTGGGAGGGGCCTTGGGAATTTTAGCTATTACGACTATAATTAGCAGCATTCAGGTTGGTGGATTGGCTTTTTTAATTGGATTTGGTGCGGCAATACCAATTATAAATCTAGTGGTTGCTGCTGTAGCTTTAGTGGTGGTTGTAAATGCTGTGTTTTTTTCTGGAGAATCAACTGAGGAAGTTCAGATAAGCTGCAATCCATGGGTTCCTCCTGCTGGTGGAGAAAATTGTGGATTATGTCATCAGCCTGGAACTATTAATGCTGATGGAAGAGAAATTGAAGTTGATTTAACTGCTGGAGGACTTCATGACTGCACACCTGCTTTATGCGAAAGCCTCGGACAGGGCTGCGAGTTTTTTTCTAATGTTGAGGAAGGACCAAGATGCCTAAGCAAATGCGAGGGTGAAAATGCTGATGTCAATTTTAATGTATATCAAATAAGTGATCTTGATTTGTCTTCTGAGAACATTGGGAAATGCACAGAAGGAAATGATTTTAGATCTGAAACAAAAGCCTGCAAACAGGAGGATAAAATATTAAATTTTGTGAAGGCAAATACTGCTGTAAAGGTTGGGTTTCATACTGATGAGATTGCAACATGCAGATGGGATTTTGAGAGACCTTCAGGAGTGATTGATACTGAATTTTACAGCAACCTTGGAAAAACTTTTGATCAGGCTTTAGCTTCTAATGATCATACAGTTACATTGGAGCCAAGCATTCATTTAAATCCAGAAGATGTGAAAACAATGTATGTTGCATGTGAAGATGTGTGCTCAATTACAAATGCACCAAATTATTACAGCTTAAATATAGAGGTTGGAAACGTTGAAGATGTTGGGCCTGCCCAGTTTATGGAAATAATTCCTGCAAGCGGTTCTGCTGTCAGGCATGACCTTGAAGAATTTACAGCAAAATTAAAATTAAATGAGCCTGCAATATGCAGATGGAGCAGGACAAATGATATTTATGATCTGATGCCTGAAGAAAATAACATTAACTGCCGGACTGGTTATAATAGATATGGATGCAATGCGCAATTTACTGGTCTTGTTCAGGGGGTAAATAAATTTTATATAAGGTGCCAGGATGAGCAGGGAAATTCAAATGTTAATTCAATACCAAGCAATGACGGCTATACTTTGTTCAGGAGCAATCCTCTTAACATTACCAGCGTGAGATGCCTGCACAGCTTTGGAGAAGAGTGCGGAACAATTTACGACAGGAACTTTACTCTTGAAGTCAATACTTTTGGCGGAGGATATGATGGGAAGGCGCTTTGTTATCTGAGAATGTTCGGAGATTCAGAGACTTTGTTAAGGTTTACAAATTCAAGTGTGCATACTCAATCTGTTGGACCAAGGCCAAGCGGAACTTATACAGATAATTTAAGGTGTGTTGATGATGCAGGCAATGAAGCAAGAAAAAATATTAATTATACTTTTTTTATTGATGAGACAGCTCCAAAGATTTTAAGAGTAAACAAAGAGGCAGACAATCTGGTTATTTTAACTGATGAGGATGCTACATGCAAATTTGCAGCTGACAAAAATATTATCTATAATGAGATGGACAGTTTTGGGGCTACAGGAGGCATGCGGCATTCAACATCTATTAGCGGAAAATATATGTATGTTATATGTACGGATAGGTTTGATCACTTTACAAATCTTGATGTTTACAGCGCTGAGCTTTAAGTTATTTATTTTTATCTGTTCCTACTTTGACTGATAAGATGTTATTATTTTTTAGATTTTTTAAGCGAAATGTTTATATATATGTATTTTTATATATAATACTATGACCAAAATAATCTATTATCCTCTATCAATTCATATGCCTTCCTTGTAGAGAAGATCATATGGGAAAGGAATCATTTTCTAAGATAATAATGCGAATTATGGAAGGAAAAAAACAGCGACCACTTACTGATTTTTTTGGGACTTTGTCTGATGAAAGTGTGCATTCTATAGAAAAGGCAATCAATGAGGGACGAAAAAAACACTTAGATTTGCGTATAATCTTTAATATTTTTATTTTGTTTTTTAGCTGTGTTTTGCACGTCCTGCCATAAATTCTATAATCAAACAAAAAGGTTTAAATATTCAGGAGAATGAAAAAGAATATGCATAAAAGAGGACAGGTAAGCGTGTTTGCAATCGTTGGTGTAGTTCTTGTAATTCTTGTAGCTCTTTTCTTTTTTGCAAGAAATGAGTACGGGTTATTTGTGGAGCCTGCTGTTTTTATTGATGACAAGGCAAAGCCTATTGAGGACAATTTAAAAGAATGTCTTGGAAACAGTGTTGAAGAATCTCTTGATGAATTTGGAAGGCAGGGAGGAAATTTTAATCCCACTAAATTCAGGTTTTATGATGGTTATAATGTACCTTATTTCTGCGATGATATTCCTGGGGTTCCTGAGTGCCTGAACAGAATGCCTGCTTTGGGAATTATTTTAAATGATTTTAATGAACATGTTCAGGAGCATGTAAGGGAATGCGTTGATGATGGGCTTGCTGAGGGAGGATTTGGATATGATGTTGATGCAGGGGAATTAACAACAGAA
Source organism: Candidatus Woesearchaeota archaeon (assembly GCA_964467335.1). Classification (GTDB taxonomy): domain Archaea; phylum Nanobdellota; class Nanobdellia; order SCGC-AAA011-G17; family GW2011-AR18; genus CAYXPX01. The sequence continues at coordinate 5,232 of CAYXPX010000002.1, forward strand.
TTAAGATCTGCTGGCGGCGGAATTTTGTTAGGTGCAAATTACGACGTTAAAATAAGAAAGGGAGAAACAGAAACAAGCGTGAAACCTGTTAATTTAAGATTTGATGTTCCTATTGAAGACATTTATGCTGCGGCTGTTGATGTTGTAAATGCTGAGGCAAGAGTGGGGAGCTTTGAACAGCTTTTGTATATGCTGAATGAAAGAGGGCAGGTTATAATAAATATTGACAAGCCGTACCCTGACAAGATTTATAAAATAAACATGAAAGACAATAACTTTGAATTTTGGTTTGCAGTTGAGGGCGAGAGAGGAGTTTAGATGGCTGAAAAAAATAATATAAAAAGTGTTCTTGCATACATACAGATATTTTTAGTTGTAAGTTTAAGTTTCGCTTTTGCATTTAGTTTTAATTCTCCTGATGTGAATGCGCAGGCTGCTGAGCAGGTTTGCTGCGAGGCTGACAACAGCGGAAATATATGCAGCTATGTTGGCTTGAGCCAGTGTACTGGTGCTGGTGTGCAGAAGGCTGCGACAAGCTGCGATCAGACAAGTTTCTGCGGGGCTGGAGTGTGTGTTGGTCTTGATGGTTTTTGCTATGATAATTACCCAAGGGCATTGTGCGAGGACAGGGGGGGAAATTTTGTTGCAAATGTCAGATCAGAAAATGTTCCGCAATGCAAATTAGGGTGCTGTGTTATCGGCACACAGGCTGAGTTTGTTACAAAAGACAGGTGCATTGAGGCTACTGGACAGTTTCCTGATCTTGATGTTGATTTTAGGGATGATGTTGGAAGCGAGTTTGAATGTTTAAATTTAGCAAGAAACCAGATTCAGGGATGCTGTGCGAGAAGCGATGGTGTGTGTTCGTACGGCGCGAAGTCAGAATGTGACTTAAATCCAAGTGTTTCAGGCGAGGGATTTTATGAGGGTGTTTTCTGCAGCTCTGATTCTTTAAGAAATGTGTGTGAATGTGCTGCTCATCCTGATCCTGCTGCTGACAGACAGGCTGCATTAAGAGCAACTACTTGTTTACCTGACAGAGATGAGGTTTACTGGGTTGACAGCTGCGGAAATCCTGAGGGCGTTGTAACTGAAGAGATTTTTTCAGGCGTTAGAAATGCTGCACGAAAAGACGGAAGATGCAATTACAATGAGGGAACAATATGCGCTGATTCTGACGGCGACGGAATTGCAACATGCGAAAGTTTAGACTGTTCTGCTAATGAATTTTTGAGTTTTGGTCTTGAAAATTACAGGGGAACTGATGAAAGCGATATTAAAAATAGCGGTGTTTTGAACGGGGAGAGCTGGTGCCAGTTTGACAGCTCTGAACAGGAACAGAAGTTTGATGAGCTTAGCACTGCTGACAGAAGGGGAAAAGATCCTGTTGGAAGCAGATATTACAGAAGCATCTGCATTAACGGACAGGAATTAATTGAGCCGTGCAAGGATTTTAGAGAGGAGTACTGTTATGCAAATACTGTCAATGTTGAGAGCGCCAATAAAGTTTATACTGAGGCAGGATGCATTGAGAATGAGTGGGAGGCATGTACTGTTGAATGCAATACAGCTGATCCATTTAAAATGAGCAAGGAGGAATTTAATGAGGCATTGCGTAAAGACCAGCAATGCTGCTTGAGTGCAAACAGGGATTGTTCTTGGACTGGATCTAAATGTGTTCCTGCTGTAAGTCCTGGATTTAAATATTGGGAGGGAGAGGGCGCTGATGTTTGCGGAAGAGCTTCATTAGAATGCAATGCTGTCTTTGTATGCGGAGGATGGAACAGGGTATTAGGATTATGCGAAGAGGAGACTGGTGCTGCTTTTGGCTTGGGAGCTGTTGCTGCAATTGGAGCTGGAGGATATACTACGCTTGCACTTGGCACTCTTGGAGGTCCTGCTTTTTTAAGTGCTGCTCTAGCTGCTACTTTGGTTGGGGTTTCTGCTGGAAAAGAGGGAGGATGGCATGTTTTTAGCGGCAAGGAGTGTTTGAGCCAGGAATATTTACAGGCTGCAAATAATTTGTGCAGAAGTTATGGAGACTGCGGTGCTGACTTTAATTATCTTCATGATTTTAGCATAACTGGAAACATTGACAATAAATTTACTTACAGCAGATCTGGATTTTCAAATACTGAAAATATTAATGAGGAGCTTGCTAATGCTGCGAGAGAGGATATTAAATCTGATTTTGGGGAAAATGTTCCTGGAAATTTGAGCGGATTTGCTGACTGGGAACAGGGAATCGGTTTCTTTGACTTCAGGGGACCACCTAAAAGACCTGAAGGAGGATTTTTAGGCAAGGGAAAGAGAGCATTGTTTACTGAACAAGATATTACTGATCAAGGATGGGGAAAACTCTTGAGTCCTGGTTCTTTGGCTTTTGGTTCTTTGGTTGCTGGAGTAATTGCCGCAGGAGCTACTGGTTATACTTCACTTGTTGGTGTTGGATTAAGTGCTTCACCTCTTGGTTATTTAGTTGGACAGGGTTTGCAGTTTACTAAGATTAATACATTTGGAAATTTAGGGCTTTCAAGGCTTAATGAGCGTTTTGTTACCCAGGCAGGCGTTTCAGGTACTGTTGAACAGGGGTTATTGAAAAAGGCCTTAGTTGAAGAACTTGGAAAAAAGGGCATTGATAAAACTGTAGCTGAGGAATTTGTTAGTAAACTTAGTGCAAAACAACTTGGTGAAATAGCTGCTGGAAAAGAAGTGCAGGCTGACCTAGGATTAGTTTCTAAAGAGCTTGCTGGAAAAGCTGTTGCAAAAGCCAGTGAAGATACAGCTACAAAAGCCACTGCTACTTTTTCTAATGTAATGACAGGGGTATCTGCAGCATTATGGGCTTATACAATTTTCCAGTTGGGAGATGTTATTTTTGAGGATGTGAAAACAGTTCCAGTAAAAACAACGTGCCAGCCATGGCAGGCTCCAACATACAGAACAAGAACGACAGACACTGATGTATGCGAATTATGCAATCCTGACTTTGAGGATTATGTTGACGAAGATGGAAATCCGGAAGATGCAAGGGCATTGAAGAGATGCTCTGAATACAGATGCAAGTCATTAGGCGCAAGCTGTGAATTATTAAATGAAGGTTCAGGAGAAGAACTATGTGTTTCGTTAAATAAATTAGATACAAATTCACCTAAAATCAGTCCATGGATAGAAGGATTTACTTTGGATCCAAATGAGTTTGAGATTTCTGAAAATCCAGGCAAAACAGGATTTAGAATAAAAGATAAAAAATCAGAAAATGGAGCTGGGATTCCAATTTATACCCCATTTTTCCTAGCAATACAAACAGATGAGCCTGCACAGTGCAAGATGAGTTTAGAACACAGCAACAGATATGAATCAATGCCAAATAATTTCTTTGGCGGCAATGTTTTTAAGTACTTCCATGTAAATAATATGGTTTATCCTGCGACTGCCGGTGTGAATGAAACAGCAGGAATATTATTACAGGGAGGAGGGGATTATAAATTAAACATAAGATGCACTGATGCTGTTGGGAATGCAAATGAGGCTGATTATATAATAGAGTTTACTGTTTCTCCTGAGGATGACTTAACTCCGCCGCAGATAGTTGGAAGCAGCATAACTCCTCCTGAAAGTGTTTTAGGAACCAATGAACAGTTTGGAAGAGAGGTTTACTTAACTCATGGAACAACAAGCACTGATGTTACATTATTTGTGAACGAACCTGCAAAATGCAGATTTAGTTTTAATCCTATAGATTATAGTTTGATGGATGTCCAGAAAGAGTGTAATGTTGTAGGTGGAGATCCAACTGCACCGCCTTATTATGAATGCGAGTTTGCTGATCCTGGAGGAATAGCTGGAAGAGGGCCTTCGATTTCAGGATTTAATTCAACTGCTGGTTTAAGACAGTTTGTTTACTTTAAATGTGCTGACAGGTCTGGAAACTTTAACAGGGATGCTTATTCAATAACTTTAAGAGGGAGCGAACCTTTGGAAATAACTTCTTCAGGGCCTAGAGGATTAATAAAAACAAGCACTGCAATTGTTAATGTAACTTTGCAGGTTAATACTGATGGCGGCGCTTTATTGAACGGGAATTCAGTGTGCAAATACACTACTGAGGAGAACTTAAAAGAAAATCTTGGTTCTATGAGCGAATTTTTGAGGACTAATTCAAGTTTGCATACACAACCATGGCAGCCAAGCTCTGGAATGCAGAGATTCTTTGTTGGATGCTATGATATAGCAGGAAATGTTGATTATGGGGAGATTAATTTTGAGGTTGAGCAGGATGTTACTCCGCCTTTCATAACGAAGGTTTACAGGGATGATAATTTTCAGCCTCCACAATTTACAGTTGAGATAAATGAGCCTGGGCAGTGCAAGGACAGCACTGATGGAATATTTGAGTATGAAACAGGAGGCAATCTTATGAACGTGGTTAATGTGAACAGCACTGTGTTTTCAAGTACTGTTTCAAATTCAGATGTTTATTACGTTGTATGCAGGGATGACTTTGGAAACGTGATGAGCCCTGCAACAATACAGATTGCTGAGGTTTAGAATTTATTCTTTTAAATTTGAGATATGACAAAGAGGTATAATCCCACTAATATGTGCTCTTCTTTTAGGTTCAGACTTAAGACATGTAGATATAATTCTTCTGTAAAAGTCAATCTTCCGCCTTTCTTCTGCTGAAATTGTCATATTGTTTATATTGAATATTTCTCTGTTGAAAATTCTTTTATCTGGATTTTCAAGTCTGAACATTATATCGTCCAGTACCCTTTCTTCAGTTTGTTTATAATTTTCTTGCCTTTGTTTTTTTTCAGGATGTAAAAAGGGATATTCTCCAGTTAACATATAATATAATAAAACTCCCACTGCCCATATATCGCTTTTTTGCGTTGTATGCACTAATCTATCTTCGCTTTTTGTGTAAAGTTCAGGTGCCCTCACTGATAGTCCTGTTAGCGAGAATGTTTTGTCTTCTGGATTATACTTGAATGAGGTTGCATAGCCACAATCAGTTATTTTCACTTGTTCTTTAGGCTCCAAAAAAAAAAGTTTTGATGGATCTTTAAGTCCTATTCCTATGTTTGATGCCTTTAAGTCACCATGTGCGAGTCCATTAATATGAAATCCCTGCAGTCCATTACATATTCCAGTCAAGATGTTGGATATAGTCCTTAGGTCTATTATTGTTCCATTTCTATCCTGCGTTCTTTCCCTTGTATTTTTACATCGTTCTACATAATCTTCTAATGTCTCTTCGAACCGGTCTTCTACCATATAATATGTACCTTCATCGTCAAGAGGCTGAATGACCCGAACCATACTTATATTTTGGTTATTTGAACATCTTGATATGTATGCAGCTTTTTTTTCATGGCCAATAATATCATGCTGTTCGTTGAAATTAGGAATTTCTCCTCTTATTTGCATATATTTTCTTATTCTTTTTAGATTGAATATTTTTATTACGAACTTGTCTTCAGGGCATTGTGGATCTTCTGCTTCAAATACATGTTTTGTTGCTCCTGATGCAATGTGCCTTCTTAGTACATATCCCAAACCTCTGTGTTTATTTGTGAATAATTGCATATATTTTATTGCTTCAGCTGGTGCTGATGGATTTTGCAGATGGAGATCAAGGTAATCTTCCATTTGTTTTGAGCCATGTGCCAGTGCATACAATTGTCTTATTTTATCAAAGTCAGCATTACTTAAGTCTGTTTTCTGTGTTCTTAGAATATCTACCATAACCAATGGATGGGGATTTTTATTATTTTGCTGACAGGCTTCTATAATCAAATCCAAGGTTTTCTGATTTAGGTCTACTAATTTTCTTAAAGGAGCTAAATATCTTTCTTTTATTAATGTTCCCGGTAGTCCCATATTTAACTTATTTAAACTTATTGAGCTGGCTGTGCTTTCATCGAAACCATATTCGTTGCATCTATCCTTGAACCATTGTTCTGTCATATCTTCTAATGTTAAGAGTCCTTTTTTTTCTAGTAATCTTTTTACTGCCAAGAAACATTCTTTAATATACTCTTTTTCGTCTTCAGTGAGGATTTTTTGTGTAAGACCTTCTAGGTTTGTGCTGTAGTCTGGAGATTGTGATACCAAATACTTTAGTATAATATTTAATTCTCCCCTCGCCTCTTCTTTCTCTTCATCTGCTTTGTCCACTATGTTAGTATACATTCTTAGCACGTCACTTCCAGGAATAGCCATCAATTTTTTATATAACTGGTTTATTCTTAATTCATACTCCTTATTTTTAGCAGCAATTTCAGCTTCATATTTTTCTCCACCTTCAGAATCCTGCAGTTTTGTAATTACCATACCGTAAACAGCATAAAAAAATTAAAAAGCTTATCTAATCTGGAAAAATAGATTTTATTGCTTTTAAGCTGATAATTCTTTATCTTTAAAAACCAGAGGGAACATAATCTTCTAAGGATTTTGAGAAATTGCCTCTATCTCTTTCATTAGGACTGCCCAAATCAGAATGAAATGAACCATCATAAAAATCCTCATCACATGAACTAATAAACAATAATTTTTTACCATATTTTTCAATTATACCTGTAAATAGTCCTTTTTGGATTTTATCAGATGAAACTGCAATCAAGTTTATATCATTATAACGATCTGATGAAATAATCTCTGCAATTCTTATTGTTAAAGCATAAGCACTTTCTTCATCTTTTTGGTGTATTTTTACTGCATATCCTCTTTTAGATAACTGCCTTGCTGATTCTGCAGGCGGACTTGAACTAAAATATGCTTCTTTTAATTTTATTTTTCCGTATCTCTCAGCTATTTCTTCCAGTATATTATATTCATCCCTGCTTGTTTCATTATCTACAAGAAACGCCATTCTTTCAGATTGGCTCTCTTCCATATACTTTTAAAGAAATCAAAAGATATAAAATTGGGCCGTATATAAATGATAATTACTGCAATCATGAGACTACAGGGCAATTTATGGAATCCCTCTTTTTATAAAAAAAGATATGCCTATTTGATGGTTTATTTTAATAAAAGGCGATTAGTGAGATGTTAAGATGAGGGAATTTACAAGCCGGTTCCAGTAAATGCCTTTTTTTGCCGATTATAACTTTGTTTTTTTTAGTATTTTTATAATCCACATAATCAACGATTAAATCATATCTCCTATTTCTTAAATTTTCAAACATAAGTCTTTTTGTTTTTACCATGTATTCTTTTTTTTGACAACAAGGCATCAGGGAGAATGACTGCCCATTATTTATTGCTTTCAAAATTATTCTGTCTGATAGTTCACCGCATGCATGCAGGGCATACAAATCTGATTCTTCTTCCAATTTCAACCCAAGAATATCTTCTTCTAAAAATCTGCAGTTATCCAATCTGAAACTGTCCCTGAATTTTTTTAGAAGCCTTTTGTACTTGTTTGTTTTTACAATATCCACTTGAATTACTTCTGTTTCTGGATTTTGAAGTGCAAAATAGAATCCAAACAGTCCGTTTCCGCAGCATAAATCGTAAATTTTTCTTCCAACACCTAATACTTTTTTTGATACCTCATAAAATTCCCTAACTTTTCTTAGATGCCTTATCTCTATGTTTGCTTCAGTCAAGAAATTTTCAAGATTATATTCGTCTTCTGGCATTTCTATGAATCTGATCAAGATCAATCTCGGCAGCTATAACAGGGAGTTCAATGCCAAAATTATTTATAACCTGCGGGTGCACTTCGCCAAGTTCTCCAACTCTTTGTTCGTTTACATATATTTCTCCCTGTCTTCCTTTCATGAAGTAAGGCATATTGCTTTCATTTATTTTGTACTGAACTCCTAAATTATCAAAAACGCTGCTAACTAAACTTCTAACTCTTGCATATTCAGCAGCAGATGCCATTTCTGCCAGTGCCAAAGTTCTGATATCTCTTGTATTTGTGAAATTATCCTTGTCAACACTTATTACATCTTCCACTTCAAAAATACTTATCGGCGATTCCCTCTTTTTGTTGTTTCTCAGAAACTTCATTAATTCTGGCAAAACCCTAACTCTTACAATATCATGTTCGCTGGATTTTGAATCCAAGAGAGATATGTAGTCAGTATCTATTGGCATGTTTATTCTTTTGTACTGATCATGTGTGTTGGTAAGAATTAATGTCATAACTTCTGTTAATCCAATACCTGCACAAATTTCCCTAATATGTGTTGAAAATTCTTCTCTTTCATATCCCCTGCCAATTGTATGTGTATGCGGTTCTCTTATCCTAAAATTTCCATAACCATAGGCTATTGCAATATCTTCAACTATGTCACATGGTGCAAGCACATCAATTCTATACGAGGGGGATCTTATTTCAAGCAATGCATCATTTTCTATTTTAACCCCATATAACATCTTCTCAAGCATATTTTTTACTTCTTCTGTATTTAATTCCAGTCCAAGATAATCATTTATAAAATCCATTGAAACTATCAATCTTTCGTTTCCAAGAGATGGAGAAAGCATTTCCCTGTCATGATACTTAATTTTAACTCTTTCAAGTTTTCCACCTCTATCGGCTATTGAAGTTGAAAGCATATTTACTGTTTTTATAAGCGTTGGTTCGTGTGTTCCTGTAACTTCTACAAATAGATTTTTTGTTTCTTCTGTTACCTTGCCGCTGTGATCTGAATTTATTATTGGCGGGAAAGACAGCACATTTTTCTCTGAATCTACAAGCAGTGGATATTCCCCGAAACCTTCAAGAAGATGCTTATATTCTTTTCCTGTCGGATGTTTTTCCAGAATCTCTTCAAGCGTAAGTTCTTCTTTAAATCCAAGAGGCACAAATTTCTTTGATTTTGGATTAACCGCCCTGTAATGTACTGGTGGTTTTATTTTGTCAAAGTCATAGATACCAATTGCTATTTTCTTTCTTTTTCTTCCCAAAGTCAAATGTAATTTTTCCTGAAATCTTATTATTGATCTGAGAAGAGGATCATCAACTTTAATATTTTTTATTATGGCTGCACCAATATAAGGTCTTATATCTGCAGTTTTTCTTTCAACTATAATTTCGACGTTACTGTTTTTATACGGATGTTCTATGAGCCCGCTTTCAAGTCCTGAGAATCCCCTTAATGCCCTTGCAAATCCCTCTATAGAATACATATCCGGCCTTTCAGGAGTTATATCAACCTCAAATTCTTCATCCTGCAATTCGCCCCCTATTTCCATCCCATAGGCAAATGATAATTTTTTTAATTCTTCAAAGGTTATATCTTTCCCATAGATTTTGACAAAATCTGCGAGGAGAAATTTATTTACAGCCATAGTTTATTTTCTCCTCTCAGCCAATCAATATCAACTTCTGTTCCAATTAACTCTTTAATGCTTGACTTGCTGTAGATTATACTTGCAAGCCTTTCAAGCGCCAGCCCCCATGCAATTGCCCTATATTTTTCATAGCCAAACTGAGCAAGCATTTCAGGCCGGAACATTCCAGAATTTCCAACTTCAATTTGTTTATTCAGTCCTGGATGATAAGCGTATATTTCCATTGATGGTTCTGTATAAGGATTAAATGTTTTTTTGAAAGTAATATCTGCAAGACCTATTCTTTTATAAAAAGATGAGATGTGCCCCATCAGATCCCTAAGATTTACGTCACCAATAACAACACCTTCAATTTGATGAAATTCAGGGAGGTGCATTGCATCTATCTTTTCATTTCTAAAAACCCGCCCAATTGAGAATAATTTTAGAGGCGCATTGTTTCTTTCTTCAAGCTGTTTTGCAGTAACTGCTGTTGTATGTGTTCTTAGTATATTTTGTTTTGCAACTTCATAATCCCATTCATACTGAAATGATGCTTCATGTGTTTCCTTTACTCTTTTAACAATCTGTCTGTTTGGAAAGTCCTTGCAATGTCTTGGATGTTCAATATAGAAAGTATCCTGCATCTCTCTTGCAGGATGGTCCTGCGGGGTAAACAATGCATCAAAATTATGAAATGAATCAGCTACAAGCCCGCCTGCCATAAATTCATAACCCATATCCCTGAATATTCTTTCAACTACCAATGCTAACTGCCTTAGAGGATGTAATTTTCCAGAAATAAGTTTCTTTGACCCAATTGAAGGATCATATGCCTTGAATTTTAAATCTCTCCAGCTGCCGTCTTTAATCATCTGGGATGTCAGCAGAGTAGCACCTTCATCTCTAAATTCCAATTCTCCTGCTTTTTCTAACAGTTTTAATGTATACTTTGATCTCTCTTTTATTTTGATTAATTTTCTTTTTTCTAATTCTCCAAGGACTTCCTTATATTCTGGTTCAAAATTGTCTTGTGTTTTTAATCTTTGGAGTAGTGTGTTCCTTTCTTTAATTATTGCCTTTTTATCATTTGGCTTGTATGTGACTGATTTTATTGGTGGCTTTTTTTCTTTTCCTTTCTCATCAATATAAATAGACCCCATTTCAATAGAGATGAGTTCTAGTTTTTTTAGTTCATTTAGAGCAAGTCCAATATCTTTTTTTCTTATTATTGATTCAAGATCACTTTTATCCATCCTGCCTTTTTTTTCAAGTTCTTCCAATAATGTAAGCTCTGGCAAATTACTATCTCTGAGCTCTTCGAAAAATGGGGTATAAACAATCTCCAGATATACTTTTTTCTGAAATTCAATATAACCTTGCTCTCCAAAGAAAGCTCCTTCTCTTACAGAATCACTAATATTAATACCATATTTTTCTTCTAAAATTTTAGCATCTATCTCTCTGCCTTCTTCTCTTAATCTCTCTAATAGTGTTTTCTGTATTTTTGTCAGCTGCATCTATTGTAATAATCTTTTTTTAGATATAAATATTGGCTGTATTTTTGTTCCTGCTATCACATATATTCCCTTCTTTTTCCTTATATTCGCTGTAGCTTTAAATACTTTTATAGATTTTTAATATATATAATGGCAAGAGACAAGAAAATATTGGTTATAGGAGGGGCAGGATTAGTTGGAGGTGCCTTTGTTCACAAAGCACTTACACACAGCGGGTTTAAGGGAGGATTAGAAGAGATAGTAACCACAAATTATGCAAAATCTAGTGATGAAGCAATTGAAGGAATAAAAATAGTCTTCGATAAACTTCAAAGATTGGGATTGAAAGCGGATGTTGTGGAAGAAAAAAGCGGAGAAATTTTATGGAGGACAGACAGTGGTATTTTGATTAGAGGAAAATACTTTGATTTAAATCCAAGAAACCTATTACAAGCAGACAATAAAACACCAAAAGATTCAAGAGAAACAAACTTGTACAAATTGATTAAGGATACAAGACCCCACATAATCATAAACAGCATTCCAACAGCATCAGCTGTAAGTTATGGCGGCAATGAACATCCTGAGTTGGTTACTGAAGCTTATCTGGAATCACTGCGTGCTGCTTTAGAGGATTTTGATGTTGAAATGCACATAAAAATTGGAACAACAGCTGTTGGCGGGATGGGTTTTAATATTCCTTTCTCACATGGCGAATCTGGAAGGCCATCACCTACCCTTCTTTCAAAAAACAGACAAGCATATATAGAAAGTGTAAGATATGATACATGGGCTAAAGGGGGCTGTAAGTCAAAACTTGTTGAAATAAAACCTGCGGCTGCCCTAGGGTATGACAGGGCATTGATTGGAACAATAAAACCCCTTCATAGGTCTAAGAATTTACCTGCATGCCTGAGATTATTGGAAGATACACAAAAAAATATTTTTGTGTACAGTCCAGTTAAGATATCTGGAGGCGGCAATAATCAAAATAAAATAATAAAATGGGATGAAAATATTCAGGGAAGACTTGAAGCTCCTTATTTGAGGAGCGGGGAAAACGGGCAGTTTTCACTTCCAGAATGGCTTGCATTAACAAGACCAGGTCTTATGGAATTAATTACAGGAGAAGATGTTGCAGAAGTTGCAGTAAGAGAAGCAAACAATGAAAATACAGGGTATAATTATATTATAACTAGACGTGAATTATCATCAAAGTATTCAGCTGCTTATTTAAGAGAAGCAGGAGCAAGAACGTTGAGAGATTTGGGAGGTGACAGTTCCTGCCAGATTTTTTTAAACTTAGGGCCAGAGAGATTATCTAAACTTATTTTTGAAGCTTACTTAATAAGGGAATCTTTGCTGAGAGATGGGAAAAGAGGAACAATAGAAGAGGTAGCAGGATTAAGGGACGGAAAAGAGCTAGGTGATATAATTAACAGGGCAAATCTTGTTCCGTTAGATCCCATTATAATGCAAATGATATCTGTTGGAATTCCAATTTATGATGGAAATCACTTTTATGCTGGGCCTTTTATTGCTAAGCCAGATTTTGTTGATGCAGATTGTAAAAAAATTGAGGGTATGCCTATTGAGAGATATTCAGACCTGGACAGATACTTAGGAGATAAAAAACAAGTAAATGATTTGGCGAAGACGCTTAATAATGTAAAATGCGACTC
>CAYXPX010000002.1:17719-49063 GCA_964467335.1 Candidatus Woesearchaeota archaeon
TGTACATACTGCTGGGTTGATTTAAGGCATGATAAAATAGGCACAGAGCTTTCGCAGCCAAAAACCATAATATATACAGGTCTTGGAGCTTGGATAGACAGAGCAAGAGCAATTATAGAAGAAACAGCAATAATTAAAGATCCAAAAACAGCTGGAGAAGTTGGAAGTGCGATAGGAAGGGCCGCTTTATGGATGCCTTATTTAACAAGTGACAGACAGACATTGATTTCGCCTGGGGATGTTGCAGGATGGATATTAGAAAATGAGGAGGGCGGCGGAAGATATATGATTTGATGGCTCATTGGTGAGGCAAATATTTATATATAAAAACAACTTCAAAAAATTACAAGATGAAAATTAATAAAATAAAACCCCAATTTTGTGAATTTTTTTTCTTTGAATCTACTTTTGCGTTTTTTCAATAGGGCATCCAAAATTTTTGGGATGCCCCTGCATTGTCTTATAATATAAAAAATATTTTAATAAAATAACAAAAAATAAAGGATAACTGAATGGCAAAGGAAATAGATATAAAAAAAGTGAATGTTGGAAAAGTCGGGCACTTTGATATAGAAATTCCAGTATTAAAAGTTGGAAATGGAAATCCAAAACTGACTTTAATAACAGGAATGCACGGCGATGAATACACAGGACTTTTAATTATAAAAAGACTGATTGATGAATTAACACTTGAGAAAGGAACCCTGCAAATAATATTAAGCGCAAATCCACTTGCAAGATCAATAAAAAAAAGAGAAAGCCTGCATGACAGCCTAGATCTTAACAGAACATTTCCTGGGAGCCAAAAGGGAACTATTACAGAAAGGATAGCTCATAAATTATTATATATTATAGGAGACAATGACTTATTAATTGATTTACATACTATGCAAAATAATACAAAACCTACTGTGATATTTATAAACTGCAATAATGAAACTGACAAAAAATCATGGGAATATATCAAGTGTTTCAATCATGAAAGAGTCTGGCAAATAACCACTACAGAAGATTCAGATAAAATTTACGGGCAGTCACTCTGCGCTTTTTTATCAAGACAGCATGTTCCAAGTTTTGCATTGGAGATTAATAATGTTGGCAGAGTTGGAGAGAAAGATATAGAAAATTCTGTAAATGGATTAAAGAGTGTGATGTCAAAGATGGGAATGATTAATGGAGAATATAAGGTGTGCAGTCCAGTATGCTTTAAAAGGAACAAAATATATGGCGATTATTCAGGAATATTTATTCCATTAAAAGAAGTAGATGATAAAATAACTCCTAATGATTTAATAGGACAAATATTAGACATTCATGATTTAAAAATTAAAGACGTGAAGCCGCCTATTTCTGGATTTATATGTGATATAACTGGGCAGTCTTTTGTAAATGAAGGGGACCACATATTTAGTATAGGGGAGATAAAAAATGCAGATTGAAAATATGGAAGAACATATGCGGGATATATATTTTAAAAAGGCAGCAGAATTAAAGGAAGATATTATTTGTGAAGACAATGGGCCTGTTCTTGGATTAGAAACAGAATATTCTTTATTATATGATGAAGACTTAAGACCTGCAACAGGAGATGTTGTTGAAGAAATTATAGGCGAGGACAGTGCTGCAAGAAAAATGGAACTTGGTGCACATCAGATAGAACTAGTAACAAAACCAATAAATGGAAAAAGCATTAGTACGCTTTGTGATATATTAAAAGAAAGCGAGAGATCTCTTAAGGAATCTGCTTCTAAAAAGGGATTAAGGGTTCTTAGAATGGGCGCGCTTCCTAATTTGAGTCCGTTTCACACAAAAGTTGGGAATACTGATAAATATCGCATGGTGCCTGGTTATTATGACAGGCTGAGAAATGAGTCAAATATTGATAGTCCATATCCTCTAAATAGAAAAGTTCAAATTGGCGGTGTGGAGTTTCCAACGCTTGGAAATGTCGGGTTATTTAATGCTGTTCAAATAAATTTACAGGCAAAAAATTTAGAAGATGCAATAGATAAACTAAACAGATCATTAATGATTGGGCCGTATATCGCAGTTTTAACTGGAAATTCAAGGATAATAAACCATATTGATACAAAGATTGAAGACATAAGGCTGCTTGTGTGGGAATCACTTGTATCTGTGGCTGGAGATGATATAGACATTAAAAATAACAGGCGTATTAAAAAAGAGAGAAGGGTTGGACTTCCATTGTCTTATTTTAAAGATATAGATGATTATTTTGCAAGAGCAGGAAGTTATCCTTTTATTATGCATAGTAATCCTGCAGAAGCACTTAATATAGCAATAGGTATGTACTGGCAGGATACAAGATTGAAATTTATAAATAAAAAACCAGTTATAGAGTTCAGGCTTATTTCTATGCAGCCAACTCCTGAAGAAGACATAGCTGCTATGGTTTTTTATTTGGGCAGACTAAACTGGTCTCAAATCAACAAAGAAAGTCTGCTTGATATTTGGAAAGTGAATGATAATAGGCATTCTGCGTTAAAATTAGGATTAGATGGGGGGTTTTATTTTGGCAATGAAAAAAAAATAGCTAATTGTAGTTTGTATGCTGCATTGGAAGATGAGTTAGTGAAAGCAGAAAAAGGATTAGAGCAATTGGGGTTTAAATCATCTGAAATTAATGATTATCTAGGAATCTTAAGGAAAAGGGTAATATTGAGGAAGACACCAGCAAGAAAGTTTTTGATAGAAGCAGAGTTGTCTCTGGATAGAGCTATGGGAAATTACTTATTGTAGGGTTTTGATCTATTTGTTTTTAGAATTTCCTATAAACAAAGACAAGATCAGACTTTGAGTTACAAATATAAGTTTCTGGATTTCTTTTGACTATTTTAATGTCTCTTCCATTTATTGGATCTCTCCCCCATTCTATTACAAACATTGGTTTATCTTCAGGACTTAATTCTTTCAGCATATCATTAATATCTTCGATTTGCCTTGCAAAATGATAGAAATGTCTTTTTCCTATTTTCTTTTTCAGTTCTTTTGCAGATATTTCTATGCGTTCCTTAAAGAGAGACAGGAATAGCGTCTTTTTACCCTGATTCATGCTTATAGGCATTACATATATTGGGCTTGTCACGAATAATCCAGTGTTAACCTATCAATATATACTTTGTGTAATTGTAATTATTATTTCTATAAAATTAGTAAAAAATGAAAAAGTATATAAATATATTTACTTTCTAAAATTAGATGAAAAGAAAGATCAATCTTGTCGGGAATACAACGCTTACTGTTTCTCTTCCTTCAAAGTGGGTTAAGAGGAACAATCTTAAGAAGGGTGACGAGATTATTTTGGAAGAGAATGGCGGGCAACTTATAATAAAATCCGGGGCTGTAAAAGATAAATTAAAAGAGATTATAATTAATTTTGATGATAATGTGAATAGTTCTATAGCATGGAGATATTTAAAATCAGCATATTTACAGGGATATGATATAATTATTGTGAATTTTTCAAAGTCAACTGTGCCGTCTACTTCCAAGGATGATACGATTACTGGTAAGAAAGAGTTTGGAACTGAGGAATTTATTTACTATGTTGCCAGCAGATTTTTTGCTGTTGCTGTCTTTGAGCAACAAGGCAATAGTTTTGTTCTAAAGGATATTGGGATTGATAGTAATGTGGATGTTGATGATTTTGGAAGGAAAATATCTTCACAGATAAATATTCTTGCTGATAAAATACCTTCTGCTATTGATTCAGAAGAGGGAGGTGGCCGTGATAATATTTTAGCCGTAGAGAATAATATAAATAATCTCCAGGATTATGGTGTAAGGATTTTGAATAGGAGAAGTAGGCATGAAATTGTTTCTGGCGACAGATACTTATTTTTGGTTTTTTTAGAGCATGTGGCTGACCGTTTTTTTGATATTTTTTTATATGTGGTAAAATATAAATATCCATTTACAAATGAGACCAGGGAATATTATAATGAGGTAGTAGACAAATATAAAAAATTTCATAATTCTATATGGTACAACAAAAAAGAGATCACGAATGTTTATATGGAAGTACGTGCTTTACGTGAGAAACTTAGGGTAGCAGCCAAAAAGAACCCATTATTGTCGGTTTTTGCCCAATTATGTGATGAAATTAATTTTTGCAATCAGTTTGTTCTTTATAACTTATGCGAATCCAGAGTTATTGATGAGTAATTTTTTGTTTTTTTACAGGCGAAACATCTTATAGAAAGATTTATATACAATTTACCACATATGTATACACAAGAGTGATTAAAAATGGAAGAAACAATATCAGTAAGAATACCAAAAGAAGAATTAAAAGAAATAGAGAAAATTTCAAAATATGAGAAAGCCACAAAATCTTCAATATTAAGAGATGTATTAGACATAGGAATAAAACAAAAAATGCTTTCTTTTGCTTTAGATAAATTTCAAAATCAAGAAATAACTGCCTGGAAAGCTGCGAGACTAGCAAACATTCCGCTTACTAAATTCTTAGATTTATTAAAAGAAAAAGGACTTGAATTCCATTATAATGAAGATGACCTTGCAAAAGATTTTGAAGGACTGTGATAATGATAAGTAATTCTTCACCTTTAATCATATTTGGAAGATTAAATAAATTAGATTTATTACTTAAAGTTGTCAAAGAATTAGAAATTGCAAAGGCAGTGTATAATGAGGTAGTAGAATCAGGGATTATTATTAATGCACCTGAATCTAATTTAATTAAAGAATATATAAATAATGGCAAAATAAAAATTAAAGAATTAAATAAAACAGGCGAGGAAAAATTTACTTTATTGAAGAAAGTTTATAATCAGCTTGATGAAGGGGAGTGTGAGACTATAGCTTTAGCCTTACAAGAAAATAAAAATGAAGTCTTGATTGATGAAAGATTAGCAAGAAAAGCAGCCCAATTTCACGGGTTAAAACCCTGTGGTTCTTTAAGGGTTTTACTTATTGCCTATAAAAAAAAGATTATTACAGAAAAAGAAATAAAAGAGATTGTTACAGAAATGACATCAACTAAATTTAGATTGAGCTCAGAAGTTATAAATAAATTCTGGATGCTTTTTGAAGCAATGAAGAAAAATCAATAATCTGAATATTTTAAGAAATATACCATTTTAATCACAAACAAAAACATATATTAAGGAATATTAAATTAAAATAAGTATGAAAAAGGGGCAGATATTGTCGCAGCCATTTATTTACATATTTGCGATTATAGTAATAGGGTTGATTTTTGTTTTTGGATTTAAATACATAGGCAAAATTTTGAAAACAGGATGCGAGGTAGAATCTTTAGACCTGGTCAATGATATTCAGGCAGAGGCAAACCAGTTAAGGGCATTGTCTTTTGGCTCAAGCTACAGGTGCAGTTTTTCATATTCAAGCAGCGGAGAGAGATGCAATTTTATAATTCCCAGCAATGTTGACGGCTTATGTTTTGTTGATCTCACAAGAGGGCAGGCGAATCAAATTCCCAATGAATTTCAGGAAGTAAAGGAGATTGCTGAATTAATAAGAGAAGATGACAGAAATTTATTTTTTATTGCAAAAAGAGGATCTAACTGCGAGGCTGAACCCGCTAAAATAAAAAATCTTGAGATTCAAACTCCTTTATGCCTTGATTTGACTGGAAGAGAGGGCAATTTTATAATGGAAAATGCAGGGAATAGCGTTTTGATAAAAAGTTAATTTTATAGCATTCTTTTACAACAAATTATGAACCTACACAATTATGAATGGTAAATAAGATTTATATACTTGTATTACTTTCCTATATGTATGGCAGAAGTAATAACTGTTGGAGAAAAGGGACAAATTGTGATTCCAAAACAATTAAGAGACGAGTTTCATATAAGCAAAGGTACAAAACTGTTAATTACTGAGGATAAAGACAAAATACTAGTAAAGCCGATAAAATTAGATGAAGATCATATACTAATGCTTTTAAGTGAAAGTTCTTTGAAAAAACTTTGGGACAATGACTATGACAGGAGATGGGATGATGTACTCTAAAGGGGATATTGTTATTATAAACTTTCCATTTTCAGATTTAGTAAACGCTAAGAAAAGGCCTATGCTGGTATTAGCAGAAAAAGGGCAAGATATTATAGGGTGTGCTATTACAAGCAATCCGGACAGTGAAGGAATCCCCTTAGACAATTTTGAAGAGGGGAACTTGCCGCTAAAAAGCAAGGCAAAGTACTGGCATATACATACATTCTTAAGAAGTTTAGCAGAGAGAAAAATTGCAAAAATTTCTCGAAATACTTATAAAGAATTAACAAATAAAATAAATGATTTAATTATATGAGAGGATAAACTCTTTTCATTTACTTTTTTTGAAATATAATTCATCAAAAATCAGAACTGCGAGTATTGCAAAAAGGAATGCAGGAGATATTTTGCGCCTTAAAATAAATTTTGATAAAAAGTTAATTTTAAATTGAAGATGGTTTTATTCAATTAAAGTTATTTCTTTCATTGAAAATGCTATTTTTTTCTTACTTAGAACATCGATCATTGTTGTTTGATATTCTTTTGGGATTATAAAAACATTTGAGCTGATTCGTTCTCCTTGGTATGTATTTAATAGGCCGGTGCCCCTATAGTAAAATTCGTCGCGACCGAAAATTAATCTTCTGACTTTTATATACCCTTTTTTTTCCCTTGGGTATTTTATAATAAACAATACTTTGCGTTCTCCTTCTGCCAGTATTTTTAATTTACTATATAATAATATTCCTTCACTTGCAATACTTAACTTTAAGCTCCATTCAGAAAGCTTTCCAGCTTGAAATGAAAAAGGATGAGTGAATTTGAATAGTTTCCATTTTTGGTAATCTTTTGAGGCAGTAAATTTAACTATGCCAGAATTAACAAGTGCTTTTGTTTTTTCTTCAGCGTTTTTTTCACATTCTATGAAAAGATCTATGTCACTTGTTTTTTGCAGTTCACCGCGGACTGCTGAACCAAATAAGTAAATGCTCTTTATTTTCTTCCCTGCTGCAGGATTTTGGAATACAAAACTCAATAGGTCAAAGCAGTAAGATATGGCATTAACTGTTTGTGCTTTCAAGATTCTCACCCACTTCTTCCAACAGCAATCTCATTATGTTTCTAAATTTTTCAAATACTTCATTAACTTGTTTTATTTCTGTTATTGTCGAATGGCCGTAAATTAATTTATTTCTTTTTTCTTCAAGTAAGCATAGCAGTTCAATTATTTTTTTTTTGTTTGGAAAATCCGCCTTCAGATGCCTCTCTGCCAATGGGAGAATTTTCTGTTCTGGTTTTGGCATTTTGAACCACTCATGTTTTACCTGTATGCCAATAGGTATCTTTCCTGTCTTGTGCAGATATAATTCCAGCATATCAATGGCGCAGGCGCTTGTGTGAAATCCCATGGTTGCTGGGCGCGATTCGATGCCTACCGCTATAGCATCTTTAATAATCTGTAGATGTTCCTGGATTTTTGTTTTATGAATGCTTTGGGCTGCCATGTTGGTATGATGGTACTGATTATTTATATATTTTTCGGTAGTAAGATACCAGTGGTATTTGCATACTATAGGGTTAATTTTAAATTGTAGTTTGATGTGAATAAACAATAATGAATAAAAGAGGGCAGGGAGTTCAATTTAACTGGATTTTTGTTATTGTTGCAGGAGCCATTATTCTTGGTTTTTTTATGATGTTTATATTTAAGTTTGTGGAGCTGCAGGAAAAAAGGCAGGATGTGCAGACTGTGAGATTTTTCAGCACTGGCGTGATAAGTGCAAGCTCTAAGCTGCAGCTGGGAAGCGGGGGCGCTGCTGTTGACAGCCAGGCTGATGAGGGGATAAGATTCGGGTATAACACTAATTTAGGTTATGAGTGTATTGATGGTGATGCATCTGTGCTTATTAACAGGGGGGAGAGTGCATGGTACAAACTTAAGGATGAGGTTGTTTTTATGGACAGAGAGATAAGATTTGGGGCTTTTGACGGCGTTGACTTGTGGATTCTGCCATGGAGTTATCCTTATCATATTACTAATTTTATATATTTGGCCAATTCAAAAACAAAAATTTATCTTGTTTATGACAGCAGCGGAAGAGAGATTGTTGATAATTTAGAAATAAGCAGTGTATTTAATGTTGAGAGCGTTGCTATTGAGAATTTTGATGATGCTGAATCTGGGAGCAAGGCTGTGTTTTTTACAAGAAATGAGCCTGGTTTAGATTTACTTTCCAGGATTTCTGCTGGGAAGAATGTTAATTTTGTTTATATTGCAGGAAACAAGGCTAAATTTTTTGATGATGGCTGGAGCAATGCTGTTGAGTTTTATGGAGAGGAACAGCTTTATGGTGCAATATTCAGCAATAATGCCGGTATTTTTGAGTGTAATATTAATAGGGCATTGGAGAGAACTAAAAACATAGGGAAGATTTATTCTGAGAGAGCCAGGGCTGTGAGCCAGATTGACAGAAGAGAGGGATGCAATTATGCACCAATTGTTGCCGGCCTGAACGCTTATATTACTGGAAATATTAATGAGAACACAAAAGAGAGTCTTGAAAATCTTAATTTAATTGGAGGATGTATATGGGCGTTCTAAACCAAGCTTTTAGAAAGAGCTTAAGCAAAAACGATGTTTTTGGGAAAAGCTTGAGCAAAACAAACTTTTGGAAAAGTATTGAGAAAAAACCTGCTTTTATGCCTATTAAAGAATGGCTTTTGGAGGGTGCTGCAATATGATAGGGAGAAGGGGACAGCTGGAAATACAGGAAACTATACTGGTTGTGTTTATATTTGTGGTTTTGATTATATTTGGCATGGTCTTCTTTTACAGGGTGCAGAGCGCTTCAATAGCAGATGATTTTAATAAGTTTCAGAGAGAGAGGCTGGCTGTTGATTTTGTTACTTTTAGCAATATTGCTGAGTTTGGGTGCAGCAGGGCTGGAATAATGGAAAATTGTGTTGATACACTGAAACTTGCTGTGTTTAAGGATTTGGCCAGGGGAAGCAACAGGGATTATTATTTTGGGAGGTTTGGATACAGGAACATTACTATATATCAGATTTATCCTGAAAAAAACAATATTGAATGCAGTCTGCAGAGAAACAGTGGCTGCGGTGTATGGAATGTTTATTCTGAAATCCCAGACAACTGGAGGGCAAAAGAGGTCAGAGATATCCCTGTTTCATTATATTTTCCATGCAGCGATACAGGATGCAATGAGGATTATTATGCTATAGGCATTATGACTGTGGAGGATTATTATGCATAAAGGGCAGATAGAGATGATTGGGCTTGTTATTGTGGTTATTTTATTGGCCATAGGGCTTTTGCTTTATTTTAAGTTTGGGATTTTGAGAGATGATAATGGTTCTGGGGAGGATCCAACTATAGAGATAGCTTATGTGAACAACCTGATGGGGGCTGTATTAAACATGGAGATATGCGAAAATGATAGAGGCATTAACAATATAGAAGGAGCTGTTATTTCCTGTTTTGATGGGCAGTCTTATGGAGGGACTGGATTACTTTGCGATGGATTGGGAGCCTGTGATTACTCCAAGGCTGAAATAAAGAGAATAATTGGGGAATTGGAGCTTAAGAAGGTTAGGAAATTTTCTGTTAGTGTTGAGAAAAATAATAATGTTGTGGATATAATTAAGGATTGTGAAACAGGGATTGTTGGGCGTACAAGGGTTATAACACAGGAAAGAGAGGCTTATACAGTCAAATTTACTGTTTGCTGATATTGTAATTTTTGGGTGATGACAGGGTTTTTTGGTTTCTATGAATAAAATGCGTTTATAGGCTCTATAGTGCCTGAATTTTTAATAATTGGGTGTGAAATATTGTCTGTAGAAGATATATCTTTATAAAGAGCTCAGTGCCATCACAATGTTAGGTATTTATAGCTTGTGAATTGTAGATACCTGATAATCAAAACAAAAATAACACTTGGAGGTGTTTTAAACATGCAAGAAAATACATTTGCGTTAAGGAAGACATTAAAGAAGGTTGCTGCTATAGGTACTAGTTTGGCTATGGTAGGAGTTACGCTTAGCGGAGCTATGGCTGCTGGTTTAAGCGATTATGGAAGTACATTCTCTAGATCTAATACTGTTGTTGTATTTGGTGAGGCTGGAACTGATAGCGTTGCTGTCAGCGATGTTGTTGCAGGTCTACCTGGTGCTGCAGCTTCTACAGCTGGAGAGGTAGTTGCTGGAGCTTTGTCTATTGATGACTTTGAGCAGGGTGAAAGAGAAAATTTTGAGCCTGGCAATAACTTGAATGATACGGCTGCTTTTGGAACACGTTGCTTTACTGATACTGATAGTTCTGGCTTGACAGATTGGGAGCAGAATATAGACATTTCTACAGATGCAGACTATGATGTACATGAGGAATTTTGCTTTAGTAGAGGGGCAGCAACAGTAAAATTAACAACTTCTTTGCATGAAGTTGATGATGATTTAGGAATAGAGCCTGTTGTATTTATGCCTTCTGGTGGTCTTAATTATAGTATTATTTTTGAAGAAGACTTACCTACTGGCAATAGATTTGCCAATGCAAGTACAGCGGATGAAATTATTTTAGAAAGTTTTTTAGGTGGAAAATTATTAATAACTGGTGCAAATGTTGCTGGTAGTCAGATTACAGCGCTAGTTGGTAACCAGTTTCAAGTACATTCAGGAGATACAGTTGTTTCTGAGGAATGTAACCTTGAGCTTATTGCTGTTGATACCAGTACTGTGCATGTAAATGTAAATGGTACACCTGAAAATATTGATGAGGGAGAGAGCAAAAGAGTAACAGATAGTTGTGAAGTTTATGTTAGTTCTGTAATAGAAACTACAGATGGTGAAGGTATTGCAATACTTTTCTTAGGCGACCAGGCTGCTGAAACATTTACAGATGGAGATCACTATTCTGGGGAAGATAAAAACCATTTCTTATGGGAGTGGGATTTAGCTCACTTGCAGAATGCAAGACCACTTGTGGGAGTAATATTAAATGAAAATATGCAGAGTGATAGAGTAGATTTAGAAGATGAGATTATGGATCTTGGATTGTTGAGAGCCAATAGAAGGCATTTGGCAGTTGGAGATTATATTTGTCTACCAAATTATCATCAATGTTTGATTTTAGAGGGACCTAATGCTGAAACTGAACGTTGTACAATTGATTTTAGTGTGGATAAGAAAGATCTGCCTGGTACTCCTGCAAACACAGCATGGTTTGGCGCTGAATCTACTTATGGTAATGCTGAAGTTTTGAGAGTTGAGGCAAGTGGTTGCGGTTCTGACAAAGGTTTGAGGGTAACTACTGACGCTGGTGCTAGTTATAGCACTGAGACTGACACAGTATACTTATTTAGGGATGCAAATTTGTTATCTAATGTCCATAATGATGCCGGAGAGGGTGGAGCTGTTGCAGATTCAAATACTACTTATGGTGAGCTATTATTGTACTATGAAAATACAAACTCCAATATAACTGGACCATTTAATTTGTCTGCTCGTGGATTGGGTTATGATGCAATATCTGCAAATGGGACTTTTGCTACTGAAGGAAAGTTGTTTGAAATCGACAACGATGACTTTGATAATCTAGAAGTTAATTTGTGGTCTTTTGTCAACAGTACTTCTGGAGCAACTAGGCCTCATGATCAGCCAGTAAGATTAGACACTACAGGTACATCTGGTCTTGCTCCAACGAATTCTTCAGTAATGGCTTTGTTAAGAGTGGAACTTGATGATGAGGGAGCAACTACTGATGGAACTGCGCCTTCGTTATGGTTTGAAGTAGGTTTTGACAGTGCGACAACAAATGGAATTGATAGAATGGGCGCCATTGTGGGTGAGGATACATATAAATGGGTGAGATATGCTGTTAATGCTACTGGAGGAGGAAGCGTTCCTTCTAATAGCAGTATTTCGGACTTTGATAACGATGTTGTATCCAACTCTGGGATTATAGTTAAGGATATGGAGAGTTTATATGATAGTGATGGAGTACAATTAGATGTTCCGAATGATGATAAGTATGAATGGTGGGTAAGAGTTGCAAAAACTAAAGAGGGCGTTGTAAGTACTGGTGGAAGTGTTGTATCCAGCTCAGTATCGATGAGCGACCAGGAAGTTGGCGATGTAAATACATTAGGAAAAAATGTTGTTGCTGTAGGCGGACCAGCTGTAAATGAGGTTGCTGCCGAGTTATTGGGTGTTGATTTCCCAACATATGGTTCAGGTTTAGCTGGACTTGAGGAGGGAACTGCTGTACTTGAGATGAAGAGTTTGTCTGGAGGAAAACAGGCAGTACTTGTATATGGATGGGAGCAGGATGATACAAGAAGAGCAGCTGTGCTTTTAAGAGACCCTAGCGTATTGTCCCAGAAGCTTGAGGATGCTGGCTTAGGCAGTGCAGACAGTGCAACTGTAACTGGTACAGACTTTAGTGTTGCCGGTATTACAGTATCTGCATAAATTTTTCTTTTTTTATCTTATTTTTTCTTTGTTTTATTTAATTTTGTATAATTTAAACAAGTTGAGAAAACTATTAATCAAGGAGGCAACTTGATTATAGGATACATAAACCTTAATAATTTGTGATATTTGGGATTAGTAATGAAAAGACGGAAATTTTCCAGCAGGAAGATAAGAGATGCAGTTATTACTGATGCTAAACCTAAGCGAAAGAATTTTTCTGCGATCATTGTCGGCTTTATTTTGTTTACTATGATATTTTCGTCTGTTACAATAGCTTTTTTTAATTCCTCTCCTGATGTTGATAACTCTCTCTTAGAATATAATGGCTTTAAATTCAGGAATGACGGTTCAGGATGGTTTGTTAATGTTGAAGAAAAGGAATATGGATTTGAATATCCTCCTGCTGTTTTGGAAGATGTGGAATCTGCTGATTTTGAGAGAGAGGTCTTTAGCATAGGCGATTATATCTTATTTGATCCTGCTGAATTTTCAGATACTGATTATGAAATAGGAAGATTAAGGGGTTTTTTTCTTGTTAGGGGAGAGTTTGTTTCTGTTGGATGTGTTAAAACTGAGAACTGCAATGGTCTTCCTGTTAAAAGCTGCGAAGATACGATGGCTGTTTTGCTAAGAAGAGGCGATAACACGCAAATTTATAAAGAGAATAAATGTATTGTTCTTGAGGCGAGAGAGGGAGAAGAGATTATGGCAGTTAACAGGTTTATGTATGGTATTTTGGGAATTATGTGATGGAAAAAAGAAAAAAACAGCTGAAAATTGAGAACAGTTTTTTAAAGAATTTTCGCTTTATACTTGGATTTCTTTTGATTCTTTTGATAATTATTGGGTTATTTGTTTTTGTTTTTAAGATTGTAAGCAACCCGACAAGATATAATTATATGACTGAAAACGGAGTTTTTCATATTACAAAGGAAGTCATTAATGGTGTTGACATTTACAGCGCAAGTGTTTTTGCTGACGGTATAGAGTATATACATCATTTTAGGCATCATCCTGATGAGCTTGAGAGTATTTATCTTCAACCTGGCATAAAAAATCTTTTGAACAGACCAGAGGGATTAAAGAGATTATATATTACAAGGCCTTATGAAGTTGATGAAAAAGATGCTGTGAATTTTGTTATTGCGATGTCTTCGTTTGGACAGATTTTAGGGACAAGCCAGGCAGGAATTTATAAAACGCCGATAGTCAGTGCTTATACTGTTTATACTGACGAGAGTATTTCTGATTCCTTAAAAACCAGGATTCCCAAAGCAGGATGCGGTGATGTTGACAATGAAACTGCTGTTATTTTACTGGTTATAACTGAGAGCACGAGAGTGATTTCTGAATCTCACGAATGCATCATTATTGAGGGCAAAAACAGCGAGGATGTCATAAATGCTGCTGAGAAGTTTGGATATCATCTTCTTGGGATGTTTTAGTTAAGTTTTTAAGTTTGCTAAATTCTTATGTTCCTGCGCCGCGATCGCATAATCTGGTAGTGCGCTGATTCTAGAAATAGAAGCGTATGTCTTGAACCAGACTGAATGAGAACCAGTGCCCGAAAGGGCTTGCAGGTTCAAAGGAACCTTTCTTAAGAAGAAAGCTTCACCAAAGAAGGTTCAGAAAATCCTGCTCGCGGCGTTATATTCCTTATTATAAAACTTTAAAAAGAAGTAAAATACTGGAAAGTTATGGCTGTTTTTGAGTTTGGAAATCAATTGGGGTGGTTTGCGTTTGCTTCTATTATTCCTTTAATCATAGTTTATTTGATAAGGCCAAGACCGCTTGTGCTTAAGGTTCCTTCACTGATGTTTTTTATAAAAAAAACGAGCGTCAATGTTACAACTTCTTTGTTCAGAAGATTTCAGAATGATTTGCTATTTTTTTTACAACTGCTTGTTTTACTTTTGCTTTCATTCAGCATTCTTGAGCCTGTGCTTAACATAGAGAGTGATGTTGTTTCTGATAACATAGTTTTTGTGCTTGATGTAAGCGCCAGCTCAAAAGTCAATGAAGATGGCAGTACAAGACTTGATATTGCAAAGGACAAGTTAAAGGAACTTGCAACTACAAGAAACTCACTCATACTTTTAGAATCTTTTCCTGTAATTGCGCTGCAGAATGTGAGAAGAAGCGAGTTTGTGAGATACTTGAATTCTGTACAATCTACTGATGCCAGTTCTGATATTGCTTCTGCGATAATGGCTGCTGGAGACATGATTGGGGAAGGCAGGGGAAGGGTGGTTGTTGCAAGTGACTTCATAGCAAGCAAGGGTGCTGATGTTATCCTGGCTAAAAATATCCTTGAGAGCAGAGAGATCGGCGTTGATTTTATAGACACAAAAGTAAGCGGCCTGAGAAAAAATGTCGGCATTGCTGATATGACAATAAGCGGAGAGGAGGTAAATATTTATATTAAAAATTTTAACGATGATCCTATTGAAGTTTCCTTGAACGTAGATGATGAAACGCAGACACTTGACATTCTAGGACGAGGCGTTGAGCCTTATGTTTTTTTGATAAAAGGAAATCTAACTGAAGTTGAAATACTTGAAGATGATGATTTTGAAACTGACAATAAAGCTGTAATAGTAAGACCCTATCCAGACAGCATAAGATTGCTGTGGATTACAAACAAGCCTTCAAGATTTTTAAGGGCTGCTTTTGATGCTGTTGAAGGCCTGAGCGTTACAGTTGCAGAGCCGCCGATAATTCCTGAGGAAGAATATGACATTTATGTTGTGAGTGATCTTGACAGGGAACAGCTTGTTACTGATAACATTGGGGGTGTTTTCAGAAAAATCAGGGATGAGGGAGGAAATGCTATTATTGTTGCGCAAATTGATAGCAGTCAAATAGATTATGAGGGTTTATTGCCTTTTGAATTTGTAGATCTTATTGACGGAGGGATTACGCAAATTGACCAAAAAACATCATTTACAAAAGACATAGATTTTGGCCTTGTTAAAAATGTGTTTCAGGTAGGCAGACATCCTGGCAGCATTGTTTCTGCAGGAGATAACAGCGTGATTTCTATTTTTGATGCAGGAGAGGGGAGGGTTGTATATTACGGCCTTATTGGCAGCGATTTTCATCTCACTCCAGGCTATCCTATCTTTTGGAATAACCTAATTTATTCTTTTGTTGGGAGAGATGACTTAAATAATTTTAACTTAAGGACGGGCACGAGAGTTGAATCAGGAAATGAAACAGAGGCATTGCACAATGTCGGAGTTTACAGGCTTGGCAATATGATTCTTGCAGCAAATCTTATTAATGAAAGAGAATCTGACATAAATTTTGCTGATGAAGGTAGGGAGTTTGAGTTTACTGAGGGAAAACTTGAAACTATTAAATCTGATGTTGACTATGACCTTGTTTTTTATATTGCGCTTGCTGTGCTTATTCTTGTACTTTTTGAGTTTGTTTACATAAAAGTAAGGGGTGAGGTATGAGCTTTTTGGCAGAGGTTTTGGATTTGTTTATTGGCGTCGGATTTAAGTATTTTGAAAGGCCATCTGCTTTTCTTCTTTTAATTCCTGCAATTTTGCTGCTGGTTTATTTTTTCAGGAAGGATTTTGTTAAATTGCATATTTCCAGAACTGATGAATCCAGGAAGAAGAGACTTGGAATTTATATTTTTATAAGCAGGATTTTTGTAATGCTTCTGCTTGTTGTTTCCATTGCTTCGCCTTATGTTGAAACTACAAAAACTGTAAAGGGCGATCCTAACGTAAAAATACTTTTTGATAATTCCACTTCAATGGAGATTTTTGATCTTGGCTTTGTAAGTAATTTAAAGTCTGGGCTTGAAAGAAGAGTTCCTGTTGAGACACATTATATTGCTTATGACAAGGATTCAAGGCTTGCAGAAAATATTCTTGCAAACATGAGAAAGGATGACAATATTCTTCTTATTACTGACGGAAACAACAACGGAGGCGTGGAGCTTGGAGATATAATTTTGCAGGCGAACTCTGTTAATGCAAGCGTGAATGCGATAAATTTAGCTGCTGAGAATTTTGATGCTTCTGTAGCAATTCTCGGGCCTGACAAGACAACAACAAATGTTGAGAATGAATTTACTGTAAAAATAGGAAAAACTGACGAGAGAAATGTCAGAGCCATAATAAAAGTTGACGGCAGTGTGATGTTTGACAGAATGACAGGGGAGGATGAGATTACTTTCAGGAGCGGCTTTTCAAACGGATATCATGAGATTTCTGCTGAACTTGTTGTTTTCGGCGATTATTTTGAGGGGAATAATATATTTTATAAAACTGTAAAAGTTGTGCCAAAGCCAAATGTGCTTCTTGTGAGCAAAAACACTGAGTTAAAGGAACTTTTTGGACCTTTATACAACCTTAATGCTGTTCCTGAACCTACGAGCGGAATTGAGGATTATACTGCTGTTGTGATAGATGATATTCCTGCTGAAAATCTAAATGAACTGACTGATGTTTTTGCTGAATATATTGCAGAGGGCAACGGCCTGCTTGTATTTGGCGGAAAAAATTCTTATGAGTTTGGAAATTATAAGGAGTCAAGATTTGAGCAGCTTCTTCCTGTATTTGTTGCGAGGGCAGGCAGGCAGAGGGGAGATGTAAATATAGTTGTGCTTCTTGACATTTCTTTAAGCACAGGAGAGAGTTTTGGAAATTATACAAAGGTGGATGTTGAAAAGGCACTTGCCCTCGAAATGCTTAAGAGCGTAAGCTTTGCATATAATGTGGGCTTTGTTGTGTTCAATACTGCTGCGTATTCTGTTGCTGAGCTTAAACCCCTGTCACAGCATCCTGATCTTGAGGGCAAAGTAAGGAATCTGAAGTTTTTTGGAGGCACTGACATAGCCAACGGCCTGCTTGGTGCGACAGCTATGCTGCAGAATGTTGGCGGAAGCAAAAACATAATACTTATTTCTGACGGAAGGAATAATAGGGGGCCTGAATCTGTGTTTGAGGCTGCTGATTATGCAAACAGCCTTGGAATAAGGATTTATGCTGTGGGAGTTGGTTTTGATACTAAGGTTGATATTATGCAGGAGATTGCTGCAAGAACAAATGCTGTTTATTTTCAGCCTGATACTTCGCAGCAGATAAAATTATTGTTTGGAGATGCAGAAGATGTCGGGGACAAAAAGGTATTTCCGCTTGAAATTCTTGATGAGAACCATTTTATAACTCATGGGCTTGATTTAAATGCAAGATTATTTGGCTTTAACCAGGTTGTGCCAAAGGACAGCGCAAAGCTGCTGATAACAACTGATGTTGGTGATCCTGTATTAACAGTTTCGAGATTTGGGCTTGGGAGAACTGCTTCAATTTCATCTGATGTCAGGAGCTTTGGATTTGAGATGCTTAATACTGACAATTCCAGGCTGCTTACAAGGGCTGCCAACTGGGTAATAGGAGATCCTGAGAGGAAAAACAAAAATTTTATTGATGTTCCTGACGGAAGAATCGGAGAAGCGATAGTGGTTACTGTAAAGTCTGATGTGCAGCCAACTTCTGATAAAATTTATTTGTATAAAATAGACGATAATTTGTATACCGGCAGCATTTACGTCAATGAGACAGGGTTTAGCAATCTGCTTGGAGCAAGATTTGCTGTGAACAATGAAATAGAATATCAGAATACGGGATTTAACAAAGAGATTGAGAATATAGTTTCTGCTACAGGGGGCAGGATGTTTTCTGCTGATGATATAAACGGAATTGCTGAATTTATAAAACAAAGGTCAAGAAGAGAGATTTTAGACAAGGACAGCTTTTCATGGATATTTTTGCTTGGAGCGTTAGGTTTATATTTAATAGAGGTTGTTATAAGAAGACTTGTTGCTTATAAAATAATATAAAGGAGGATGATATGGCTTTTATAAGAGATACTCTGAATGTCAAGATATTTATTTTAGTGGTATTTGCAGTTGTTGCAATGACTTCTATTGTCATTGTTGCGTATAATAACATAACAAATGTAAATTTAAAATATTCTGAGAAGGCTGGCGAGCTTGAGCAGACTTTTGAGGAGCTTGGCAATGTGCAAAAATCTTTGAACAGGACTGCTGAAGAGCTTTCAATCAAGGAGGTTCGCGAGGAGGATCTTCAGGACAGATATTTAACTTTAAAGGATGACAGAGACAATTTGTTTGATGAAAAAGAGAGGCTGCTTAAGGAGATAGATACATTAAACAGCAGAATTGAGGGTTTACTTATCAACATTGCCAACAAAGATGAGGAAATTACTGATTTGAATGATGAGATAAGCAATTGGAAAGAGGAGGTTGATTGCTTAAGAGACAGGGGTGATGCTGATGAAGGCAGCTGTTGAGAGGGCGCTTGAAGAAGTTAATAGCACAATAACTTTGATAGATGTTGGAATGGCAATATTAAATTCCCTGCTTATTTTTGCTTTTTTTCTTTTAGCTGCTGTTGTTTTTAGTTTCAGCATATTATTTGCGCTGATTCCTGCTTTAATCTCTCTTGGTTATTTTGTTTTCAGGATATTCAGGAAAAATAAATATTCTGCTGTTGAAGATAAGGTAGACGACTTAAGATACCAGCTTACTACTGTGGCTGACAATGTTTACAGGACAAATCCTATTGTTGATTCTCTTAAAGAGGATGTTGTCAAAAATATGCACAAGATAAATGCGTCTGATTTTATTGAGGATAAAAAGATTATAGGCCGTGTTGCCCTTCTTACAGTGATATCCATTCTTGTAATATTTGCATCTTATAAAAATCTTGATCTTGACTTAAAACTAGACATTCCTTCAATAACCAGAAATATTGTCGGCGTCCGCGAGATGGGGCAGAATGTAAGCGACCTTAATCTGACTTATATAGAGGGAAATTTTACTGATTTATTTGGGCGGGGTTCAATTGCGCAGCTTGGAACAGGGGAGCTTCAGCTTATTGTTAATCCTCTTGCCAGTGATGTTGATGTTGGAAATTTTAAGGAAGCAAGCGATGCGGAGTTTATAGAGCCTGGCTTTCCAAAAGAGATATATACAAGTTATGACTCGGCTTATCAGGAGAGGATAGCAAAGAAAAACCAGAGGGTGGTCAGGGAATATTTTGAGCAAATAGTAAGGTGATACAATGGTAACAATGCAGGAAATAAAGAAGAGGTTTGATGTTGTTTTTGAAGAAGTTGACAAGGCTATTGTCGGGCAGAGAGAGGTTATTGAACAGACTATTGCTGCCTTGCTATGCAACGGACATGCTTATGTTGAAGGCTATCCTGGACTTGCCAAAACAATGCTTGTAAAAACTTTTGCAAATATTCTTGACTTAAAATTCAGCAGGATTCAGGGAACTCCTGACTTACTGCCAAGCGACATTACAGGCACATATATTATTGATGAGACCAGGGGAAGAAAGGAGTTTAAATTCCAGCCTGGACCAATATTTTCTAATGTAGTTTTAGTTGATGAGGTTAACAGGGCGACGCCCAAATCGCATTCAGCCATCTTAGAAGCAATGCAGGAAAAACAGGTTACTGTAGGCGGCTCTACTTACAAGCTTGAAGAACCGTTTTTTGTTTTTGCAACAGGCAATCCTCTTGAAAGCGAGGGAGTATTTGTTTTGTCAGAGGCACAAAAGGACAGGTTTTTGTTTAAGATAAACATAGCTTATCCTCCATTAGATGATGAAATAAAAATTGTTGACAAATATCATGAAAAAGATTATTCAGACATTAAGTTCAGGAAGGTTTTTAGCAGGAGCGACATTATAAAGCTGCAGCAGCTTGTAAAGCAAGTGCCAATTTCAAATGAACTAAAAAAATATGCTGTAGAGCTTGTTGCTTCCACAAGAAACAAAAATAACCTGATTGAATACGGGGCAAGCCCCAGAGCCAGCCTGTATATGGTTTCTGCTGCCAAGGCTAAAGCGCTTATTGACGGCAGAAAGTATGTCAGCAAGGAAGACATTAAGGCAATGGCATATCCAGTATTAAGGCACAGGATAATATTAAGCTTTGAGGCAGAGAGAAAGGGAATGAGCGAGGATGAGGTCATAAAAGGCCTGATGAAATGATAAAGACAGATTTTCTAAGGCAGCTGGAGGCTTTTGACCTTGTCATCAAAAAGAAAGTAACTTCCAGCTTTACTGGCGAGAGAAGAGCTGAAAGAATTGGAAGCGGATTGATATTCAGGGATTATTCAAATTATTCTTACGGCGATGACTTCAAAAACATAGACTGGAAGGCTTATGCAAGAAGCGACAAGCTGTTTGTCAAAAGATATGAAGAAGACAGAAACCTTACTGTACATATAATAGTTGATTTCAGCGGAAGCATGGATTTTGGAGATGGAATAAAAAAATATGATTATGCTTCCATGATTGCACTGGGGTTTGCCTATATTGCCTATAAGAACAATGAGAAGTTTGTTCTCAGCGTTTTTGACGACAAGCTTGATTTTGTGAAGCCGAGCAGGGGAAGGGCGCAGATTGCAAGTATTTTGGAGTATTTAAACAACAAGAAGCCTGCTGGACAGAGCAAATTTTTTGAATCTCTTGCCAGGTACAAGGAGCTTATACATTCAAGATCAATGGTTGTTATCATTTCTGATTTTTTTTACGACACAGAGCAGATTGACATGATACTGCGGAAGTTTAAGAAAAACAGGATAGTGCTTATACAGGTTCTTGATACCCTTGAAAAGAATCTTAATCTTGAGGGGGATTTCAGGCTTGTTGACCTTGAATCTGATGCAAGCATGCACACTTTTATTGATCCTTATGTCAGGAAGAAATATTTTGAGGAACTTAATAATCATCAGGCCAAGATAAGAGAAATATGCGACAGCATAAAGGCTGACTTTCATATTGCAAGCTCTGATGAAGATGTCTTTGATGTTTTTTACAGGGTGCTCTATTAACTTTTATAATATTTTAGTTTATTTCCATAACTCTGCTTTATATAAACTTTAATTTTTTTGCAGCAAGAATTTGAAAGCTGGAATTACTTTGACGTCATTATTTATGATTTCTTCTTTGTTAGAGATTATAAATCCATTACTGACTTTAAATTTTTTTATGAATGCCAGAACCCCCCTATAATCTATCTTTCCATATTTTATTTCTATTGGTTTTGGCTTCTGTTTTTCGTCAAATAGGATAATATCCACTTCGTTTTTGTATTGATCTCTCCAAAAAAATTCTGGTTTTAAATTATTTACCAAAATCCATTCAAAAACTTTTGACTTAGCTTCATTATCATCTTTGAATAATAAATTAGGAGATATTATTGAAGGATAGATCTTTTTAAGCTTTCTTTCAACTTTTCTTCTATTATTTGAAAAATTGTAGAGTTTTCTTATTAAAAATGATTCTTCTAAATATTCTAAATAATTAGATGCGGTCTGTCTTGAAATGTTCAATTCATCTGCTAATTTGGATATTTCTATAATTTCTCCCGGGCTTTCTATAAAAATGTTCACTAGTGATTCAACTGTTGAGATCTCTTTTATATTAAATAATTTTTGCATATCACTATAAATTACTTTTTCTATTATATTTTCTTTTATGTATTTTCTTATTATCTCTTTTTCTTTTACCCCCACTAATTCCGGGAAGCCCAGGGTGGATATATATTCTTCAAATAGATTTTTTAACTCTCTTTCGTATAAACCAACAGGATTGTATTTGAATTTTTTGAATGACAAGAATTCTTTAAATGTCAGTGTTTCAATTTTAAATTCATATATGCGTCCAGCCAAAGTTTCTTTTGCTTTTCTTTTTATAAATAGCGATTCTGATCCAGAAATTATAATTTTTATATTTTTTTTATTAATATCATAGATTGTTTTTATTTGGTTTTCCCAATCATTTAATTTTTGTATTTCATCCAGCAGTAATAGGCAAGATTCTTTTTTAATATTTTTTTCCATAATTTCTTCATAAGCCTTAAGCACATTTCTTATTTCTACTTCTTTGAATTCATCAAATGAAAAATATATTATACTTTTCGGGTCAAATTTCTTCTTTAAATATTCTTCAACAACTTTCAGCATTATAGTTGTTTTTCCAACTCTTCTTAGGCCGGTTATAGCTATTATTTGGGGCAATTTTAGAAATTTATTTATTTCTTGGTAGATTTCTCTCTCATTATATTCCAATTTGAATTCTTCTTTCCACCATGGATTTAACTCTTTTAAGGTATCTTTTATTTCTGCCATCTTTACTTAACATAAATCATGATTTATGTTAGTTGTAGTTAACATAGATATTTAAGGCTTTCTATTTGACTTTTAGATCTACCTAAATACAATCAGTAGTTTTATGTACTATTTTTAAGCTATTTCCATTACTCTGCTCAGGTCTTCCCTTAACGCAAATCTCAGCCTGTTTTTATCTTCTGCATAAACTGTGAAAAGAGATTCTTTTTTCTTTACTTTGTCCTTTGTTTTTTTATGCAAATAAATTCCTGCACCTTTGTCTATCGGAGATCCTGCAGCCTTTGCTATCCTATTGACAAGCCTGTTGCTTATTTTTGTTATCTTCCCTTCCCTAGGTGATGTATAGGTGTATGTGTAATTTCCAAGCCTTATACTTTCAGGGGTTATATGCGGATTTCCGCCCTGCGCTTTTGCTATTTCCCTTAATTTTTCAAGTGCTTTTCCTGATTCTAATATCTTCAGCGCTTTTTGATATCCCTCTTTTATTCCTGCCATTTCAAGGATTAATCCTGCCATAAATACTGATTTTTTTCTCAGGTCTTCAGGTCCTTTGTTTTTTAGTACCAATAGAACATCCCTCGCTTCAAGTGCAGGCCCTATGCCATTTCCTACAGGCGATAAGCCGTCTGTTATAATCACTTTTATTTTCATATTCAGCTTATTACCTAGAATTATAAACTTTTTTGCAAGTTTTTTTGCCTCTTTTTTATTTTGTATTTTCGCTTCAGGACCTACTGGAATTTCAATTAATATATGGGATGAATCTACTGCTGATTTCTTTGATAGGATGCTTGCAAGAAGAATTCCTTCAGGATCTAGATTTAATACTTTTTCAAGCTGGATTAATTTATCATCTGCTGATGCAAGATCCAATGTGCCGCCCCATACAAGGCAACCGTTTGTTTTTTTAACAATCTGCATTATTTTTTCTTTTGAATGGGCAACCGGCATGAGGACTTCACATGTGTCTGCTGAGCCTGATGCAGAGGTTATTGCCCTTGTGAAATTTTTAGGTATGATTAATCCTGCTGCTGCAATTATAGGAACTATAACCGGCGTTGTCCTGTTTCCAGCCAGACCGCCTACGGAGTGTACGTCTGCAACTACTCTGTGCCTAAATTTTATTTTGCCGCTGTTGTTTACAATTGCTTCTGCAAGATATGCTGATTCATTGAGAGTCATGCCGTTAATGTAACATCCACTGATAAAATATGTGCTTTCTACTTCTGTAAGCTTGTTTTCAAGTATGTCTTTTATTATTGAATCAATCTCTTTTTTTGTTAATTCCTGCCTGTCGAGTTTTTTCTTTATGAAGTGAAGTGATTTTGGTTTTGACTCAACTTTTATATCTACAATATCATTATTTTTTAGGCTAAGATCATCTGCCACGTCTAGAAACACACCTATCTCGTCTGGTTTTATCTCCTTTGTGCCGTATGCGATATCCACTGCGACTACTTTTTCTTTTTCTCCTTTTTTTATTTTTATCCTGTCTAATGGTTCTATATCTAGAGCGTGCGCATCTTTTTGGTTAAGTACTGCTATCAACGGGCCTTTTGTAGTTATAGAAATTATTTTTGTTTTAAGTTTCATGCTTTATTTCCTGATAGTAACTTTCTGTTATTGTTGCGAGTATTGAAAGAATCACAGGCCCGGCCACCAATCCGACAATGCCAAACAATTTTATTCCGCCGAAGATTCCTATTAGGATTATTACAGGATGAAGCTTTGCATGGGAGCTTATTATTTTTGATTTTAGTATGCTGTCTATAAGGAATAATATTGCACCAAGTATCAGGAGTATTATTGCATTTGTGTAGTCTTTTTTTACGAATTCTATTATGGAATAAGGGAGCCATACTATAACAGGGCCCAACATTGGGATAAATGCTAAAAACCCTATTATTAATGCAAGCAGGAGGGTTGCACTTGTTCCTATAATCTTAAATGCTATAAATGCAATTATAAACTGGAGAATTGCTGTTATAAACATACCGTAAACTATGCCGTTTGTCGTATATTTTATATTTGTTATTATTTCTTCCTTGTTCTGTGCCGGTATTAATTTTTTTAATTTTGTGATTGTTTCTTCTCCCAAGAGCAGGAAGGCAAAGAAGGCATATATTGTTACCAAAAATTCAAATATTTTTATTGGCAAGTCCAGCAAAAATTGCGATGCTTTTTTTTGGATAAATTCTATGAATTTTGACACTGTGTCTTTTATTAAGCTGCTGTAATCTGATGTTTCTATATAAGACGTTACTGATTCTATTGTTGTCTGCACTGTTTCCGAACTTTTTATTGCAGCTGATTCTTTTATTACTGTTTTTGCTATTGAAACTAAAGGGAGAAGAATTATTATAATTATTAACAGCGTTATCAATGCTGCGGATATTGTGCTGTTTGTTATCTGCGAGACTTTTTTATGGACAGGCTATACTAAGTAGGATAGTATTGCTGCTGCAATTATTGCTGTTATGAAAGGCTTTATTATCAGATAAGAGGTGAAAATCAGGGCTATAAGAAGTGCTATAATCAAATATCTTTTTATATCTTTTTTGTGCATAATATTAACTTGTTGGTTATGTTTATAAGCCTTTTTGCTCTGTTTTTTTTATGTGCGGCATAGTCGGTATATTCGGGAGAAATGATGCTTTTGAGTTAGTTGTTAAAGGCATGGAGATTATTAATTACAGGGGAAAAGACGGCTATGGAATTTGGAACGGCAAAGAATGTTTTTATTCTGACAATCTTATTTTTGAAAAATGCAAATCTGATAATGTGATAGGACATTGTTTGCATGCTGTTGTGAAAAAAGTGAGACAGCCTTGTAAAAATGATAGTATTTTTGCTGTAAACTGCGAGATTTACAACTGGAAGGATTTATGCAATCAATATGATATTAATGCTGAAAATGATGCTGAATTATTTTTTAAACTTTTAGAGAAATTTGGCGTTGAAAAAACATTGGAGTTAGTTGACGGAGATTATGCAGGCGCTTATTTTGCAGATAATAAAGTTTATTTATTCAGGGACAGAATAGGGGTTAAGCCTGGATGGTATTCTATTGAAAATGGATTTGCATTTGCTTCTGAAAGGAAAGTTTTAAGAGAATTAGGATATGAAAATGTTTTTGAGTTAAATCCAAGAGAATTATTAGTTTATAATTTAAATGAGAAAAATGCTGAATTTTTTAATTTAAAATTTTATGATATTACAAAAGATGATTCTGAATATAAGATTCTAAGAAGAAAATTAGGGGAATTATTGGTTAATGCCATTTCCAAAAGAATTCCTGATGTAAGATTGGGATTATTGTTTTCCGGCGCTGTTGATTCCGGCTTACTTGCTTTGGCTTTAAAAAAACTCGGGGTTGATTTTATATGTTATACATGCGTTGTCAGGGGTTTTGAAAAAGAGGCAGAGGATTTAATTTATGCTAAGAAAGCTGCTGAAAAAATTAATTTAGATCTTGAAGTTATAGAAGTTAGTTTAGAAGAGATTGAAAGAGATCTGCCTGAAATTTGCAAACTAATTGAATCTAATGATGTGACTAAAGTTTCTGTTTCTATTCCTTTTTATTATGCATGCAAAAAAGCCAGTGAACATGGAATTAAAGTAATTCTTTCCGGACTTGGTGCAGATGATTTATTTGGCGGTTATGAACGAATTGCTAAAGGTTTTGATGTGAATAAGGAGTGCTACCATAGTTTACTTAATCTTTATGAGAGGGATTTGTACAGGGATGATGTAATTACCATGTATAATAATATTGAGCTGAGAGTGCCTTATCTTGACAGAGAACTTATTAAATTTGCTTTAGGCATTGATGCAAAATATAAAGTAAATGATAATGGAAATAAATTTATTCTCAGAGATCTTGCTTTGGAATATGGATTAGACAGGGAATTTTCTTTCAGGAAGAAAAGAGCTGCCCAGTATGGTGGAAATTTTGTAAAAACTATTAAAAAATTGAGCAAGAAAAATGGTTTTCCAAATAAATCAGGCTATTTAGCAGGGCTTTATGACGAGGGAAATGTTAAACTTGCTGCCTTGTTCAGCTCTGGAAAGGACAGCTGTTATGCCATGTTTATTATGAAAAAATTAAATTATGATGTAAAATGTCTGGTTACAATAAACAGCAGGAACAAGGATTCTTATATGTATCACACACCGAATGTTGAGATTGCGGAAGTACAGGCTGAAGCTCTTGGAATGCCAATTATAATGCAGGATAGCTCTGGCGAGAAGGAAAAAGAATTAGAAGATTTAGAAAAAGCTCTGCGAATGGCAAAGATAGATTATGGTGTTGAGGGCGTTGTTTCAGGAGCTATTTTTTCAAATTACCAAAGGGACAGGGTGCAGGCAATTGCTGAAAGTTTAGGATTAAAAGTTTTTACGCCTTTGTGGCATAAGAATCAGGAGACGTTGCTAAATGAATTAATTGCAAATGGTTTTGAAGCTATAATCTCCAGCATTGCCTCTGATGGTCTTAACGATAAGTGGCTTGGAAGAAAACTTGATGAAAATTCTGTAAGTGAATTAATTTTTCTTGGAAAAAAAATTGGATTAAACTGTGCCGGAGAGGGGGGCGAGTTTGAGTCTCTTGTTTTAAACTGCCCTTTATTTAAGAAAAAATTAGCTGTAGAAAGTGCGAAAAAAATTATGCATGATGGACACAGCGGGATTTTTAAAATAGAGAATATTAATCTTGTTGACAAGAATTAAGCCAGAGAAATAAATGCTTTTTGTCCGAGATATATCACAACTATTAATGTGATAATCCAGTGGCTTATGTTATAAGATGCTGCTGCCGTATAAATGCCTGCGAAAATGTCAAGAATATTAATCATATCTCCACCTATTGCGATGAATATAACCCCTTTCATAACAAGATATACCGCCATTAGGATTACAAGAGACTGCGGAAGAATTGATGAGGCAATTAGCGCGATTATCGCAAGAATATCTGTTAACCCTAGAAGTTTTATTAACATAGAAATTTATAGAAGTTTTTGTTTATATTCATTTCTGTTTTTTATAATGAATTTGCAATAAGCGCTGTTACATCTATCTTTGCATGTTTGTTAGAGATTGTGTTTGTGGTTGCTATTTCTTTTGTATTTTTTCTTATTTTTTCATAGGTAATTTTATCTGCAAATATTCCATGGATTGCAATTACACTTATGCTTTTTGGATTGCTTTTTTTAATCTGTTCAATTGTTTCTAATATTGTCTTCCCTGTTGATATTATGTCGTCTATTATTATAACTTCCCTGTTTTTTATTTCTATTTCACTTTTGATTTTAACCTTAACTTTTTTTGGCGAATATCTTGTTTTTTTTAATATTGCAGCGTCTGCTTTTATTTTATCTGCAATTTTTTTTGCCCACTGATAACTCTCTTCGTCAGGGCCAACGATCATTGGTTTTTTGTATTTTTTTGATATATAATCTATTATAAGCTGGTTTGCTGTTAGATTTTTTGTTTTTGTGTGAAAGACTTCATTGAGTGATTTATACCTGTGCAAATGCGGGTCTATTGTGATTATTTCGTCGAAAAAATCTAAAAGTTTGCTGATTATCCTGCTTGAAACTGCTTCACCAGAATTAAATCTCTTATCCTGCCTTATGTAGGCAAGGTATGGGATAACTAACTTTATTTTTTTTGCCCCTAATTCTTTTGCTGTATGTCCTGCCAGTATTATTTCCAAAATGGATTCATTTGCAGGATACAGTGTTTGTACAAGAATAACTTCCTTGTTTTTCAGATCTGCTTCAAATTTAACATAAAGTTCGCCATCTGGAAATTTTTTTACTGTAAGATCTGAATATTCTGCTTTTAGGTTTTTGGCTATTTTTTTTGCAAGTTCCCTTGAATTTGAACATCCAATTATCAACATTTTATTCCTCTTTTAACAGCTCATGGTTATAATCTATTTCGAATACTGCGAGCATTATGCTTTCTTCTACTTTTTGTGTATGCACAACTTTGAGCATTTTGTAATTCGGGATATTGTTTATATAGTTTGGGTTTCCTGTAAATATTGACATTAAAAGATATTTTGGTTTTTCTTTTTTTATTGTGGGCATAAGTTCTTCTTCTAATCCTGGAAATGAAACGATCTTCCTTTCTGAGTAATATGCCAGCATGGGAAGGAAGCTTGTTATTATTTTATCCTGTTTTTCTGAATTTTCTTTTATCCACAAGCCAGCTTCTTTTACCTGCACAAAAGAGTCTTTTTTGAATTTTATTATCTGGTCTGCATGTTTTATCTGCGTGAAACTTATTATTACAAGCAACACAATTATTATAGCATATACAATTCTTACATTTTCTTTTTTAATGACCATGCTTTTTATTTTTTCTATGCCAAGGGCAGTTATCATAAAAAGCGGAAGGAATGTTGGCATTATGTACCTGTCTTCAAAATGACCAACAATTTTTATAATTACTAAAAATGAAATTATCAGCCATATAAACAGGAATAGCTCTTTTTTTGTTTTTAGATCTGGTTTTTTTATGGCTAAATCAATTCCAAGTATCAGTTTATAGAACACAACTATCAAACTTATTATAAATAATATCAGGAGCGTTATTCCCAGATATTCCGGCATGTGCCCTAAAAATATTTTTATATTGCCGAAATAATCTGCATCAGCTACATTACCAACTTCAAAACCAATCTTAACAAATTCCAGGGGATTTCCATATAAAACTTGGTTTGCTATAAGGTTCGGGATGAATGTAACTACAGCCACCAATGCAAAAATGTAAAATCTTTTTTCCCTGAATAACCTTAGTTTTTCTATGATCAGCAAAAATACAAGATATATTATGAATATGGCTATTGTCTGGTTATAAATGAATACTCCGAGAGACCCAAAAAATGCCGACAAATAAAATTTTTTATTATTTTTTTTTAATAAATGCCCTTCTGTGAAAAAGTATATTGAAATTATCCAGAATGTAGGCGCCAGACTATCCAACAATAATCTTGCTGTATAAAACAGGTGCAGGTAGAAAACTGACAAAAGAAGCGTTGTAATTATCCCTACTTCCTTGTTGAATAATTTTTTTGCTGTTAGATATAAAAATATCAATCCAACTG
Source organism: Candidatus Woesearchaeota archaeon (assembly GCA_964467335.1). Lineage (GTDB taxonomy): Archaea > Nanobdellota > Nanobdellia > SCGC-AAA011-G17 > GW2011-AR18 > CAYXPX01. The sequence continues at coordinate 47,512 of CAYXPX010000002.1, forward strand.
AAGATATTAAAAATTCAATTATTCTTAAAATTATTTCACTGCCTAAACTTATTTTTGTTAAAGATGCAATTATCATGGGCCATAACAGCGGTCTTGAGGCCAGCAAACCTGTGAGCAGCTCTCCGCCTGCAAAATACTTTCCCATTAACAGATATTCTGCCTCGTCCCACCATAGCGGCTGATTTGCAGTTATAATCAGGTAATATAACCTCAATAAAATGCCAATTGCCAGGACAAGAAAAAATATTTGGTTATGCCTGTCTTTAAACCAGAATTTTATTTTTTCAGTGCTTATTTTCACGAGATTTTTGCTGTTTTTATGGTTTTTATTGCTTTTGATTTAGTATTTCTATGTAGGTGCCTTCTATTTCTCTTGATATTTTATCCCATGTGAAATTTTTTACTCTTTTGTAACCCTGTTCCTGAAGCTTTTTTCTTAGTACTTTGTTTTTTGTTAATATGTGCAGTTTGTTTTTTAAATCCTGCAGGTTATAATCTTTGAATATCAATCCTGCATTGCCAACTGCGTATGGCAGTCCGCCTTTATCTGATGTTATCACTGCGCATTTTTGCGAAAATGCTTCAAGCACTACAATTCCAAATCCTTCGTAATGGCTTGGTGCTATGAAGATATCTGCTGATGATAACGCTTCATATTTTTCTTCTTCGCTTTTGTCTGTTAGTATTATTATATTTTTATGCTGTTCTGCAAGTTTTTTAAGCTGATTTAAGTAACTGTCTTTTGCTCCCATGATTATAAACTGCGCTCCTGGAAAAAATTTGGATACTTCAATTACCTGATCAAAGCCCTTGCTTTTGTGCAGCCTTCCCAAGCACAGAACTAAAATTTTATTTTCTGGTATTTTGTATTTTCTTCTAAATTCATGCTTGTTTATCTGTTTTAATGTTTCTTTAGGTATGCCGTTCGGTATTATTTTTATTCTTTCTTCTTTTATTTTGAATTTGTTTTTCAGCCAGTCTTTTTCTTCTTTATGCAGGGCAATTATTTTTTTGCATTTTTTCAATATTAATTTTCCAACTGTCATGTCAAATATTGGTATGATAAAATCATTAATTTTGTTCCTTAATCCTCCGGGGTAGTTTGGATAATGAGAGGTCATTATACACGGCTTTTTTGTCAATAGCACTGCTAAATTATGCGGATTTCTGTAACCGTGAATATGTATTATATCTGCATCTATTTTTTCTTTGTATAAACTTGGAAAGAAAGGCGAGAATTCTCCTATTTTGAACCATGTGTTATATCTTTTTATTTTTATCTTGTTTAAAAATTCTTCTTTTTTTAGTTTATTTCCGTATCTGTCTATATTTGAGGTATGAACTGTGATATTATGTTTTCTTGAGAGTTCTTTAGCTGTTGAAAGCACGTGCCTTTCTACTCCGCCTTCTACAGGATAAAAAAAAGAGGTTATAATGCTGATTTTCATATGCTGTCCTTTCTTAAGCAGTATATATTTGATATGAATCAATCTTTTATGTTTTGCAACTGTGTTTTAAGTGATGTTTAGCAAATTTTTATTAATGTATTAAG
>CAYXPX010000003.1:0-12640 GCA_964467335.1 Candidatus Woesearchaeota archaeon
TTCAGAATGGGTTGGATCATAAAAACAATCAGCTAAACCTACTTCAGCTAAAACTCTTAAATGCTCAGAACTTAAATCAGAAGACACTACTGTTGCTTTCCCATTTGCAGTAGCTAAAAACCCAAATTCCTGCAACAAATAATCTAACTTTCTCATATTTACTACAATAGGATTAGCCACTATTTATTCTTTTCTATCAAGGGTCCTGGTGCATTCCTAATTCTTTGTATACTTTTGTATATTTGCCGTCATTGCTAAGATAGGCAAGTGTTATAAATAGCAGTTTATTAATTTGTTAGTATGAAGAGGTTCATTAAGTTAAGAAGGTCCCTAAAAAGAGCACAAAGGCCGTTAAGGCATGTAAAAAAAGTTAAGCACGTTAGATGGTTTATTCCTGGCTGGGTTTTTTATGAATATTATAGGGTGCATAAGGGGAAAGGGCACAACCATATAAAAAGTATTGGCCATGGTTTGAAGGCAGAAGTTGTAAGGCTTGGCGCATTTGCCTCTCTTCCAATTCCTGGAACATATGAACTAACAACAGCAGGCCTTGCTTTGATAAAGAAAAAAATTGAAGGCGGAGAAATTGAAAAATTCAGTTTGAAAGCATTCAGGGATTTTATTCCTGTAAATAAGATCAGAGGCAGGGGAATTTATTTTAAGGTCTTTAAAAAAGACGGCAGAAGATATGTAAGAATATTTTATAAAAATAAATAGGACTTAACTGCCTTTAAGGTTTTATTTCAAACTGCGAAATTCAGCCAGATGCGATTTAAAATCTTTTATTAATGTTGTAAATTGCTTTTAATAAGCTACTTTTTCTTGCATGCGTAATGATTTTTAGCATGCAAATAAGAGGCAGAAATAGTATTTAAACCTTTGCATGCGTAATGATTTTTAGCATGCAAATAAGAGGCAGAAATAGTATTTAAACCTTTGCATGCGTAATGATTTTTAGCATGCAAAAGTATTTAAGTAACCTTATAATAAGATAATAAATGGTATGGACTAAACCACTATATAATAGAACAAAAGTAGACAATGCAGGTCATATTTTAACTAATAGAGAAGTATCGTCAGAAGATATTGAAGATGCTTTAACTATTCTTAATAATTGGAGGTCGTCTCATGGCTATGCTATGAATACTTTTCAAGCAAGATTAAGACAAAAAGCAAAATTGGTGGATAATAATTCATTAGTTGTTCAACGTTTAAAAAGAGTTCCTTCTATAATTAAAAAACTTCAAAGAGAACAAACAAAAACAATGGCTCTATCACAGATGCAAGATATAGCGGGTTGTAGGGCAGTATTATTAGATATAGAAAAAGTCAATAAATTAGTTGAGGTTTATAAAAAAAGTAGAGGTTTAAAACATAAAAGAATAAGGGAAAAAGACTATATAAAAAATCCCAAAAGCGATGGTTATAGAAGTGTTCATTTAATTTATAAATATAAAAGTGATAAAATAAAAACTTATGATGGGTTGTTAATTGAAATTCAGATTAGAACTAAAGTTCAGCATGCGTGGGCTACCGCCATAGAAATAGTAGATTTGTTTACTAAACAAGCTATAAAATCTAATGAAGGAGAAAAAGAATGGAAAGATTTTTTTAGATTAATTTCTTCAGCATTCGCAAAGATGGAAAATCAACCACAATTAATTAATACCCCCCAAAATGCAGATATATTATACAATGAGATAAAAGACAAGGTTGAAAAATTAAAAATATTTTCCAAAATGAATGGTTGGTCTAAAGCATTAAGTGTTATAGAACCTAAACTCAAAGAGTTACATTTCTTTCTACTTGAATTGGACGTCTCAGAAGAAAATAATGCTAAACTAAGTGTTAGAGGGTATCCTGAAGAAGCTGAATCTATTGCAACTGAACATTATCTTGAAGCAGAAAAATTACAAAGTGGCAACCCAAATAAAGACGTTGTTCTTGTTGGTGCAAAGTCCGTAGAAGAATTAAAAAAAGCTTATTTAAATTATTTTGCTGATTCAAAAGAATTTTTGGAATATTTAAGAAATTATTTAGAAAAAAGAGGGAATATATAAACAATGCCTAAATCGTACCTAAATGGTACAATTATTCCTTAGACTTTATAATATTAACAATTCATAAAGCCGCGCTTCTTGACAGCATTATTCAAGCCACGAAAAGTTGACATTACCTTGCAAATCTTTCAGAATTTTTGTAAAATAAAAAAAAAGCATAAATATGCGGCAAACTAAAGAATATTTTATAATAACTATCTATACGACTTCTGGCGTGACTTCCTTGCCTTGGAGTCATTTGGTTTTCTTGTTTCTTTGAATCTTGTGTCCCATACAATAAGGTGCCTGTCATATTCTAGGAACACATCCCTTAATTTTTTGTTGTGTTCAGCCAGCGCCCTTGCAATAGCAGATCTCACAGCTTCAGTCTGCCCCTGCCATCCGCCGCCATGAACATTGACCTCTATGTCAAGTTCCTTCCATAAATCGCCTGAAAGAAGAAGAGGCTCCATTATCCTTTCCCTGGCAAGGCTCGGGGTTATTGCATTAAGAATCTGGTGGTTTACTCTTACCATTCCAGACCCGCCTGTGTGCAGGGTTGCTCTTGCTACAGCACGCTTTCTTTTTCCGGTTGATTGTATAACTTTCTTTGACATTTTATTGAATATTCTTGCCGAGATATTTTGATATATCCTTCAATATCATAAAGTTTAGTGTTCTTAGTCTCATTGCATCAGCATTTGGCACATTCTCTGTCTTTGCATTTGAAAAATTTTCAGGTACGCCTATATAACATTTAATCCTTTTAAAGGCCCTTTTTCCCCTTTCCTGTTTATAGGAGAGCATTCCTCTTATTGTCCTCTTGACTATCCTGTCAGGCATCTTAGGATAGAACGGCCCGTGATATGGGTGCCCCCTGTCAATTTTTTGTTTGAATTCTTGAATTGTGCTTTTCTTAGGCCCTGTTACAACAACATTTTCGCAGTTTAGTATTGTAACTGAATCTCCTTCAAGCGCCCTTTTGGCTGCAAATGTAGCAAGCCTTCCTAATATCAGGTTTGAGCCGTTTATTATCATGAATCTGGGATAAATGGAATCTTTTTAAAGGTTTCTTGAAATTTATGTTATGTTATAATTGGAGAAATCAGCCTATTATCCTGACATTCTTCCCTTTTGGATTGTCTTTCATTAATTCCTTAAGGGAGATTGCCTTTCCTGACTTGTTTATCTTGTCTATTGCCTTTTCTGAAAATTGAAATGCTGCAACATTAATCTTTCTGCTTAGGTTCCCGTCTGAAAGCACCTTGCCTGGAACCAAAACAGTTTCGCCGTCCTTTGCGTATTTGTTTATCCTGTAAATATTAACTTTTCTTTTGGTTCTTGAAGGCTTTAAAAGATCATCCGCAACCCTGTCCCATATTTTTGCCTTTTCCTTTGTAGAAAGAGTTCTAAGCTCTGCAACTAATTTTTTTGTGATTGGGTTTGTAGGCCCTGTTCTCTTTGTCATGTAATTTTGGATTTTTGAAGGTTTTATAAGTTTATCGCCGTATTTTTCTGTGTGTAGTAAAATAATATATGCCGCAGGACTGCACAGAACTTGATTAACCGATAGCTTTAAATATCAGTTGATACTAAAAAATATCAAATGAAAAGAAAAGATATCAAAAAAACAATTAAAGAATATTTTTTCATTAACCCTGCTGCTAAGATCAGAGTAAGAGAGATTGAAAGAACTTTAAAACTTCCTCTTCCCTCAGTAATAAGATACTGCAGAGAATTAGAGCAGGAAGATATTTTAACAATAGCTAAGACAGGTAAGGTCAATTTTTACACTGCAAACAGGAGCGAAAAATACTTTTTGGAGAAAAAAGTCTACAATATAAAACAAATATATGAATCAGGACTAATAAATTATCTGAAAATAGAACTAAGCAACCCAGCAATAGTTCTTTTCGGATCGTACGCAAAAGGAGAAGATACAGAAGACAGCGATATTGACTTATACATAGAAACGCCATCAAAAAAACAGGTAAATCTAGAAAAATTCAAGAAATCACTGAAAAGAGAAATCCAGATATTCAGGCATAAAAACATAAAAGAAGTAACAAATATCCACTTAGCAAATAATATTATAAATGGTATAACTTTGAATAGTTATATAGAGGTTTTCACATGAAAGAAACAAACTGGGGTGACTGCTTGGCTAATAGATCAGCAAAAAGCATAACTCCAGACATTCGCCGGGCAGAGTCATTAATAGAAACTGCAAAAGAAAGAATAAGCTTAATTAAAGGAGTGACTGAAAAGAACTGTAATTTTGTGTTTGAGGACTACTATACTTCATTATTGGAGTTATTGCAGGCAATGGCTTTCAAAAGAGGATTTAATATCCTAAACCATATTTGCTTAGGATTTTATTTAAAGGAGATTTTCAAAAGAGAAGATCTCTATCTGATATTTGATGATTTGAGATACAAAAGAAACTCTCTTACATACTATGGAAGCAGAATGGAATTCGAAACAGCAAAGATGGCAATAGAAAAATGCAAGAGAATTATTAATGAATTACAATGAAATATTTTATAGCTAAAGAACACGTTGAAGAAAACGCCTATTATCCGTATTCGACTTAGGAATCATTGCATTAATTGCGGTAGTCTATCGCCGGAGATATTTGTTTTCCCATTCTTTCACTTCGTCATCATTTAATTTAATGTTTTCCCTGGCCTTTTTTGGTGATTTTTCTCTTATTGAAAAAGCAGTCACAATCCCAACAAAAAGCCCGGCAAGATGTGCAATGTTTGCTGTATTCCCAGGCGCAAATATCCCTAAAATGTCAGCAAGCGCCCAGATAAATGCAGCCACAAACATAGGCATTGGCATCCCGTAGATCCATATAACCATCTTGGGTTTTAAAATTGTCAGGCTTCCTATAATTCCAAAGATTGCCCCTGATGCGCCCAAAACTGAATTGTAAAATGGAATAGAAGCAATGCTTGCAAAAAGGCCTGAAAGAAAAAATACAAACAAAAATCTTTTTGACCCTATGTTGTGCTCAAGTATTGTGCCGAATAATGCAAGCGCAAATAAATTATAAAGCAGGTGTGTTATTGAGCCATGAAGGAATATTGCTGTGAATAAAGTCCATGGTCTTGTCAATGCCAGTGAAGAGGTAAGTTTGAAAAAGTCAGTTGTCATGGGAAATATTGCCTGCAGGATAAATATCATGAAAATTGCAAGGCTGAACCAAAGCGAGTAGTATTTGTTTTCAGGCATCAAAATTAAAAATATCTTGCCTATAAAACCCTTTTGGAAAAATAAGAGTATGTGATTAAGCGACTCTTCTTATTCTGCCAGCTTTAACATCTTCTAAACTCTCTTTGAACTGTCTGACTAAATCAAAGTCGATTCTCTCAAATTCTCTAAGCTTTGTTATTTGGTGCTTCATTCTTTTATATTCTGTTTTTGGTATGCTTATCATTTTCATAATCTGTCTAAACAGTCACAATTTTTAAGTCTTTTGGAAAGCGTTTCTGGAATATTCTCTATAGTGATAATAATTCTTTGTGTCAGCAAAGACAAATTGTGCGGAGCACATAGCAACAACTTCGACTATTGAGTGGGAAAGAAGAGTGATATTAATTAGACATAACAAAAATTATATAAATGAACAATTATCAAATTAAACAAACAAAAAGAGCTGAAAATGAAGATTACATTAAGTGCAATCAAGGCAGACATCGGGGGCGTAGGCGGGCACACAAGACCGAGCAGCGAAATTCTTGAATTTGTTAAGGATTATGTAAAAGAAAACGGGATTGAGAATAATTTATTGATTGACAGCTATGTAGGATTTACAGGCGATGACATTCATATAATTATGAGCCATAAAAAAGGAGTAAATAATTCTAGCATCCACAAGCTTGCTTTCAGTGCATTTATGAATGCAACAAAAATTTCTAAAGAGCAAGGTCTGTACGGTGCAGGCCAGGATTTGCTTAAAACAAGTTTTTCAGGAAATGTTAGGGGCATGGGTCCTGGTGTTGCTGAAATGGAATTTGAGGAAAGGCCGAACGAAGCATTCATGATTTTCGCATCTGACAAGACAGATCCCGGTTGTTTTAATCTCCCGTTATACTCTGGGTTTGTTGAGGTAACAAAATCCCCGGCATTGATATTAAACAATGAAATGAGAAAAGGAGCAGTCTTCACAATTATGGATGTTGCAAATACAAAGGCAGATAAAATAATAGAGCTTAAAACGCCTGAAGAATATCTTGACATTGCAAGTCTCTTATTCAATCCGCACAGGTTTGTTGTTGAAAGCGTAAGAACAAAAAATAATGAGCCGATAATTTCAACAAGCACAACAAGGCTGCATAATATTGCAGGAAAGTATGTTGGCAAGGATGATCCAATAATGATTGCAAGAGTGCAGAGGCCGTTTTTGGCTACAGAAGAAATTGGTGCAATGTTTAAGCATGCGCACTATGTTGCAGGCGATACAAGAGGGAGCCATAATCTTTCTTTAATGCCTGTAAAAATCAACACATCAGCCTCTGTTTATTACGGCAATCCAATAATCAGCGGATTGTATTTTTCAATGCATAACGGCAGATTCACTGCTTTTGGTGATGCATTTGATGATCCAATATTTGATGAAGTAAGGAGAATTGCTGCAAAAAAATCATTTTTCATGAGGGAAAACGGGTTTGTAATGCCTTCTATGCTGCCGATGGAGGAAATTGAATATACTGTTCTTGCTGACAGGCTGAAGGAGCTTGACAAAAGATTTAGGATGAGGAAGAAGTAAGATGGATTTAAGCTGGCATTTTTTCGCAACCACTGTCTTGTTTTTTGTTTTGTATCCTTTTTATGGATTTCTGGGTTTAATTGTATACCTTGGCGGTTTTTTTGTTGATGGGGACCACGTCCTGACTTATATGTTTGAAAATAAGGATTTCAGGTTAAGAACAATGTTCAATTTGAAAAAAATTTACAGATGGTGCAAAGAAAAGGATTTAACCAGAAGATATGTTATATGTATTTTTCATACTGCTGAGTTTTGGATTTTATTTATAATATTGGTATTTTTTTATCCTGTATTAATGCCTGTTTTGTTTGGCCTGATACTGCACATGATTATGGATATAGTTGATATGTTTAGGCATAAAATTTATAGTCATAGAAGTTTTTCAATAATCTACAAATATGTCTTTAAGAGAAATATTTAATTGCTGGGTCTTTGTTCGTTTCTGCTGGTTTTTGTGTTTTCTAAACAACCATAATTGATAGTTGATTAGGATGCTTTAAAATAAGAAAACATAGGGTTATGGAAAGATTTAGATGGTACAAAAGTATACTAAAATTGTACTATGGATAATATAATAAAAACGATCTTGGCAGATCTGATTTCTCTCTCTTTTGTATCTATTTCTGAGATATCCTAACAAACCCGTATCAACTGTTCGATTTTTGAGTCATTTTTTAGTCAGAAAAGTAATCAATCATCTAAACTTATATTGGACAGTCAACGCAATATCTTTGAGAATAATTGCGGAGGACAGGATTTTCGTTTTTTGAATTCGAATTCGCAACCCAGTTAGTTTTCCGTGAACGCTTTTTATAAAAAGGTTCCTGCGTAGGCCTAAGCCACTAGCTCCTTAGGCTAGCCCGTCTGACCCATTTTGCTTAAGCTTTTCGCAAAAGCTTATGTTTGGCCACTCCGGCACCTCCGCAACAAAAAGAAAAAAGTTAATAACTCTTTATTAATTTATCCCAGCATGGAACTTTCTGTAATAAAGCCTGAAAAACATATTATAGTATGTGTAAATGAAAGGGAAAATAAAGACTGCTGCAAAAATGTTGGCGGAGAAGAAATATACATAAAACTCAAGGAATATGTAAGATCAAATAATATTACAAATAAAATATGGATTACAAAAGCAAAATGCCTTGGATTTTGCAATAATATTGGAACAACATTGGTTGTTTATCCTGAAGGAAAATGGTTTCTAAAATTAAAAAAAGAAGAAATAAGCAAAATTATAGAATACATCGAAAATACTTAAATCCTATTTTGCCTTCTCAAGCAGAGAAGAAAACTCATCAAGCTTTTCATCAAGAACATCAAGGGCTTTCTCAAAAATCTTTTCAGGAGGCATTTTTCCCCATGATTCTATGATAAAAATAAAGTCACTGTCGCTGTTTTGTATTGTAATTTCATGATTTTCGCATATTTCCTCATGGGCTTCGTTCCATTTTGTTAAGTCAGCTGCCTCAACAGTTTCACCCTTTTCCTTAAGCATTCCGTTGCATAATGCAATGCATTCCTTGACTTTTGTTTTCTTGTTTACTGTGAACTGCGGCATTCCTCTGTAAAAAGCAAGGCATGGGGAAAATTTTGCATGCTCATTTCCTGTGCCAAGGCCTATTGCTGCCTCAAACTCAAGCTCCTGTCCCTTAAGAAGTTTTATTATTGGTGTTTTTGAATATACAGGCTTTACATTAGCGTCCTGGAACTTTAAGTCAGATGCATATACAGTAAGTGGTCCCTCAGCCTTTAAAATCATCGATGACTGGCACTTTGCACAGCCCTCCCCCTTGCATGAACATTTTGATATAAAATTGTAAATAACGTTGTCAGATGTTAATGCAAGCATCCCAAGCCTGTGTGCTATCATCTCGTCAAATAATGCAGAGTTGTTTTTTGTGAATGTTACCCTCTTAACAGCAAGAGTAGGCACTTCAGAAATCATGACCCTTCTTAGTGTATTAACAAAACCAGGTGTTGTGCCCCTTATGATAAAAGCAAGTTTATTATCCTTATTTTGAATTAATTTCAGCTCCATTTCTCATCTCAGGCAGTTATGTTCTATATAAAAATGTTTTTGTTTTATTGTTAAAATAAAGGGCATAAAAAAGGCGTATCAGCATTAAGACTTCTGGCTATTTTCTGCCATTTATAATTTTTTAAAATCAGGCCATTATTTAAATCTTTCTATTTTGTTACTACCAACTAATAATTAATAAACCGAAAAGCTTATAAAAGATAAAAATCCCAGTTTTTTGGGTTAAAATGGACAACATGGAATATCAGCCGCAGGCGTTTCAGATGCCTGAACTGCCAAAGGAAGCAAAGGAAAAGCTTGATGCAATGAAGGAAAAGCTGGACAGATATAAAAAAGAGATCATAAAAGAAAGCAAGGATGTTCTTGGTATATGCCTTTTGCCGCCATCACAGGTTCCTGCTGAACAAAAGCTCCACCCAGATGAAGTCGAAAAATTAAAGCAGAGAATAAATGTGCTGGTTCTTATCGATATTGAGACAAAGAAAGACTGGCCTAAGTTAAGGGAGGAATTGATAGACAGGGCAATAAAAAAGGCTTCTGGCATTGACAAAAATTTATACGTTACTGTAATGGATATTGCAGAAATAAGGGACAACTGCTTTGATGCAAAGTACGAAATACTTAGTATGATCGCACAGAGTGCCATTCTGTATGATCCAAAAGATCTTCTTGGTGCATTAAAAATTTCAGAAGTTCACAAAAATATGGTTTTAAAGAAATTTGACAAATATATTGTCAGCTATGTTGCTGTCGGCAGCATGTTCAGGGGTGATGCTACAAGCAATGATATTGACGTTGCAGTTGTTATAGATGATACAGATGTTAAAAAAATGACAAGAGTTGAGCTTAAGGATAAGTTAATGGCAATAACAAGAGGCATGGGTTTTGATGCAGGCCAGCTTACAGGAGTGAAAAAGGCATTTCATATCCAGACTTACATTTTGACTGATTTTTGGGAGGCAATAAAAGATGCAAATCCAGTTATCTATACATTTCTCAGGGATGGTGTTCCTCTTTATGACAGGGGAGTGTTCATGCCATGGAAGCTTCTTCTTAAAATGGGAAGAATAAGACCATCTCCAGAGGCAATTGACTATCAGATGGATATGGGTGAAAGGCTGATACAAAGGACAAAGGGAAAGATGATTGGTATTATGGGTGATGATTTGTATTATGCAATATTAAATCCAGCACAGGCAGCATTGATGCTTTACGGTATTTCGCCTCCTACGCCAAAGGAAACAATATCTTTGATGGAAGAAATCTTTGTAAAGAAGGAAAAACTGCTTGAAAAAAAATATATTGACATACTCTCTAAAATAAGGAAATACTACAAGGATATTGAACACGGGAATATAAAGGAAATAAAAGGAAGGGATATAGACGAGCTTCTTGGCGATGCAGAAGATTACCTAAAAAGAATTAAAAAATTATTTGACCAGATACAGACAAGGAGAGATGGGGAAAATGTTGATGAGATGTTTGAAAGCTGCATGTCAGTAGTGGAAGACGCGCTGAAAATAAACAATATAAAGGCAGAAAAAAAATCAAATTTGTTCAATATGTTTAAAAAGCATTTAGTTGAAGAAAAAAAATTATTTGCAAAAAGCCATCTTGAAATAATGAAGCTTGTGATAGACACAAAAAACAGCTACAGGACAAAGAAACTGTCATGGCCTGAGCTTGAAAAGATAAGAAGGGAAGCAAGGTTGTTCATTAAGTCTGTTGCAGAATATGTGCAGAGAAAAAAAGGCTTTGAGCTTGAAAGGGCAAAAATAAGGTTCAAGTACGGAGATGTTTTTGGAGAGGCTGTTTTGCTGGATAATGTTGCCTACATAATAAATGATGTTACGGCTGCTGAAAGGGAAATAAGCAAGGCTGAAATAAAAAAAGATGGAAGCCTAGGAGAAGTTAAAAAAAGCTCTCTTGAGGAATTTGAAAAGGAAATTATGAAGGTCCAGATACCAAACAAAGTTTTTATAAAAGAAAAGATATTTGAAAGCTTAAGAATTCTGTTTGGAAAAGACATAGAAATTTTGGTTAATTATTAAATTAAGATGGATGAAGAAAATCTTTGCTGGGAAATTGAACAAAATGAAAATGGCAGACGTGCAGCTAACGGCATTCTTGAGGAAATTTTAGAAAGACCAGGGAACTTTATTCCAGTTTATGGTCCGTTCTATAGAAATTTTGACCGCAGGAAACATACGAAAACTTATGAGACAGTTTGCGATGCTTTTCATATATCTACTTTATCTTATATAAGCTATTATTATTTTTTAGTCTAAGATATTAAGTTTTTAAAATTTTATACCAATAATCTTTTAAAGTTTTTTATTTTTCAATCCTAAAATGTATTCACGGATAGATACTTTGGAAGAAAAGGTTTTTGAGGGGTTGAGCTCTACTCTAAAAGTATGTGCAGAAATATTCCAGGAAAATAAGGATGAAAAAAGAGAAACCAGCGAATGGATAATGGCAAGAAATTATGTGCTGGGGTTAAGAAAGGCGGGGGATAACATAAGAAGGGGAGTTAATGACAGGCAGTCTGACAGGCTTATTGAAGGGCTGTGTGAAAACTACCATTATTTTTTGGAAAGGGAAATATGCAAAGAAAGGGAAAAAATCTCAAGAACAAGCGATAATCCCTTGTATGTGTTTGTTCTTATGGGTTATCTTGGTTCTCTGGTATCGTCAATGGGTGGTGTTTATCATATTTTAAACGGCAGACCGAGAGAAGCATTCTATAATGTCTTAATAACCGGCGCAACATTATTGGCCTCTTATGTAATAAAATCACTGATAAGAATCAAGGGAGGAGTGCCTGATTTAGTTGAAGAAATAAAAACAGCGGCAGCCCGCAGGGAAGCCCTTAAGGACAAATCAATAATGAAAAATACAATCTGCAAAAGATATGCTGAACTGGAAAGTTTAATGCCGGAAATTGTATAAATTATTTCCTGATTTTCTTAACACCAATAAGAATTAAAATTACAAGTTCTATCCCTAACACAATGACGCGCGGCCATTTTTCAAGGTCGCCGAACACTCTTACAGTTCCCTGAAGCAAAATTAGTATTCCTGCAAATATAAAGCCAGAGGATATTGCATCAAATTTTTTAGGCATGTATAGCCCTAAAATTATTGCCACTATCCCGATTATTGCAGATATAAAAAATATGTTCCTGTTATAATGTTCGTTTGTTTGATTGAAATCTCTCCCGCAAAAATCGCAGTATGGATCAACCTGGCAGCCGCTTTCATTTATTTTATAGCGGATCTCGCCCTTTTGTTCTATGCATCCATTAAATAATTCCTGGTTGTATGATAAAGGGCATTCTTCCTGGTTTTTTCTTAGAGGCATGGGCTCTCTGTAAGGGTCATAGCTGCAGTAATCCTCATATTTTGGCTGTTCATAAACAGCCTCTACAAAAAATACAACAAATAAGGTAAACAAGACTGCAATTCCAATGGTCAATGCGACTTTTTTAATTTCCATTTATTTCTCTTAACTTTTTTCTTGGATCTTTTGATTTTACAATTGCAGATGATATTAATATACCTTTTGCTCCGCATTTATATGCGCCCTCAGCATCTTTTTTTGTGTGCACTCCTGCCCCTACAATAAGATTTTTTATTTTTTTTGCTGCGTTTTTTATCAGTTCAGGCCTTGCTTTGCTTATGCTTAGTCTTCCTGAAATAAGTTCTGGCGGTTCTAGTGCTGTGTAATCAGGGTTAAGTTTTGATATTAAACAGGCTTCATTTAGATTGCTGCTTGAAACAATGACT
>CAYXPX010000003.1:12650-21620 GCA_964467335.1 Candidatus Woesearchaeota archaeon
ACTTTTAATTTATATTTTCCTGCAAGTTTTATGCCCTCTTTTATTTTATTAATGGGAATTTTCCTCTCTGAATGATTAAGCAGGACGCCATATGCTCCAGCATCCTTTATTTCAGGAAAAGTAACAGCGCCAGTGTATCTCCCGTATTAAACAGGATCAGCATGCTCGGCAAAAACTTTTGTTTTTTTCACTGCCTTAACTGCATCTTTCAGATCAACAGGATTTACTATAATCCATACATTTTTTTTATCAAGCTTTTTGGCAAGTTTTGCTGCATTTTTTCCTGAAGACTCTTTATAGTTTTTAAAATTGACAATTACGAGTTTGTTTTTCATTTTCTGCCTGGCAGTTCTGTTTCAGGATGTTTTATCTTATATGTTTTATGTTTGTGTTTTATGTATTCAATGACAATAGGGATAAAGGATAAGACAATAATAATCAGGGCAACATAATGGATATTGTCTTCTATGTTCGGAATAACGCTTCCGAGAAAATAGCCTATCAAAGCCATGCTTGCCACCCAGAATATTCCTCCAAAAACATTATAGGAAAGGAATTTTTTGTAATCCATGTCTGCTATGCCGGCAACAACAGGCGCAAAAGTCCTTATTATGGGAACAAATCTTGCAAGAAATATTGTCTTGCCGCCGTGCCTCTCATAAAAGTTCTGTGTCGCAATAAGATGCTTTCTCCTGAAAAACCTTGACTCCCTTTTGTGGAACAATGCATGTCCAGCCTTTTTTCCTATCCAGTATCCTGCAGAATCTCCAGCAATTGCTGCAATGCTCAAAAGTATTATAAGATAAAAAATATTCAGGTCTCCCTTTGCAGCAAATAATCCTGCTATCACTATTAACGAATCTCCTGGAAGAAAAAACCCGACCATCAGTCCAGTTTCAACAAAGATTATTGCAAATAATATAAAATATCCCCCGAACGCTATTAATGCAGGAATATCATAAACTGTATAAATAAATTTTTTTATCAATTCATGTATCATTGGTTTTTTGTTTTTTGGTAGGTATAATAATTTATCTATTTTAATTTATAAATCAAAAAGAGAAGTTTTTTATAGTTGTAATGATGGGGATTAATGGTAAGTCATATGGCTGCAAAAAAGAAGTCTAAAAAAATGAATATTCTTTTGTACAAGACAAAAACATGCCCGTTCTGTCATATGGCTGAGGAATTTTTTAATAAAAACAGGATTAAATATAAATCAATTGACGTTGGTGTTAATCAGAAAGCTGCAGAAGTAATGGTAAAAAAATCAGGACAGATGGGTGTGCCTGTAATTGACATTAATGGGAAGATAATTGTAGGGTTTGACAAGTCTGCTTTGAAAAAATCTTTGGGGGTGAAATAAGATGTCAGGAGAAGATGGCGGAAGGTAATAAAGGGTGTATAAGTATTTATTGGTAAGAATTTAATACAGATAAAAAAAGAATAGAAATCTTCTGCTGATATCTTTTATAAAAAAGCTATTTTTTCTTTTCGATTATAAGCGGTCCAATGTAATCGCAGTCCTTGCAGATATACTTTCCAAACTGTCCGCCCATATAAAGTGTTATATTTTCGCTCTTGCACATAGGACACACTTTCATTAATTTTATATAGGGTAATAAAGTTTAAAAAATTATGGAAAAAGAATATGATTGTATTATAATAGGCGCAGGACCTGCAGGCTTGACAGCAGCAATCTACCTGGCAAGGGCAAGGCTTAAATGTTTAGTAATAGGCAAATGGGAACTTGGAAATTTATACAAGGCGCACATAGTGGGTAATTATCCTGGATTTCAGAAGGATATAACAGGCGCATTTTTGATAGAAGAAATGATAAAACAGGGAAAAAGATTTGGAGCTGAATATATTAAAGAAGAAGTTATTTCTCTTGAGAAAAAAACAGGATTTTCATTAAAAACAGACAAAAAAAAAGAGTTTAGTGCAAAAACAGTGATAATAAGTCTGGGGAAAGCATATAAAATGAGCAATATAAAAAATGAAAAGGAGCTTACAGGAAAAGGAGTGAGCTACTGTGTGACATGCGATGGTTTGTTTTTTAAAAATAAAAAAGTTGCAGTAATAGGAAGCAAAAATCTTGCTGCAGCTGAATCGCTGGAATTATTGACGTACACAAAAGATATTACTTTATTTACAAATGGGAGAGATCCGGAAATAACAGATGCATTAATGAAAGAACTTGAAAAAAATAAAATAAAAATCAGGAAAGAAAAAATTTTGGAATTTAAGGGGGAAAAAAAATTAGAATGTATGATTTTTGAAGATAAAAAAACAGAAAATTTTGACGGAATTTTTATTGCGCTTGGAAACGTATCTGCGTTTACGTTTGCAAACAGGCTGGGTCTTGAAATGGCAGACATGAACATAAAAGTTGACAGTGAATTCAGGACAAGTTTTGATGGCATATGGGCTGCAGGAGACTGCGTTGGAAGCAATGCGCAGGCAGTTGTAAGCGCAGGCAACGGATGCGATGCAGCAATATCAATAATAAAAAATATAAAGGGCAGAAATGTATACATGGACTATGATTAGGCGTTCAAAACATTTCGTATTTAATAAAAAAAGGGGTTAAAATGAGGGGAAACTTAATATGCCCAAAATGCGGGCACAGGCAGAGTATGATTATTCCTGATAAAAAATGCATACCTTTTTATAAATGCAGTTCATGCAAAAAAATAATTGCTGCAAGGAAAAGTTGCTGCGTGTTTTGCGATTACGGCGACAAAAAATGTCCGGTCAGCAGCAGGCACAAGGGAGGTTTGAAAAAATGAATAAAATATTTTTGGTTGCTGTTATGTCAGCTCTTTTGATTTTGTTTGGATGTAGCCAGGCGCAGAATGTTGTTTCTAATCAGCCTGTATTAGGCGAAGACGTTGAAGAAACCGTTAATGAAGTGACAATTTTTGATATGCATGGCTCAAATTATAAATTTAATCCTATGGAAATAAGGGTGAAAAAAGGAGAAACAGTAAGAATTAATTTTGTAAACGATGAAGGCACCCACAACTTTATAGTTGACGGGCTTAACCTAAGGACGCAGACAATATCAAGCGGCAATGTTGACACTGTGACATTTGTTCCTGACAAAGCCGGTGAATTTGAATTTTACTGCGGTGTTGGGAATCACAGGGAATTGGGAATGAAAGGGACATTGATTGTTGAAAATTAAAAAAAGAGAAGAATTTATCTTCTCCTCTTTTTTCTAGAACTTCTTTTAGCAGTTTTTTTCTTTGCTGCTTTTCTTCTTTTTGCCATTTTTCACCTCTTTTTTTTCTTTTAGTTTGAATATTACAGTTTATTTTTGTAATTAATGATATAAAAAGTTTTTCTTTTTTTGTTTTAGTAACATGTTATGACTAAAAATTTTCTCAGCAGCGGATAATTTTTTTTCAGGCAGTAAAATATTTTTTAATTTTATTTTTTTGCAATGTGCCACATGAGATTGAAATGATTTCTGTATCCTTCAGCTATTTCTTTGTCTTTTATCAAAATAACAAATGGGTTTTCTTTGTTCCAGTGTATTATTGCTGTTCTGTCGCCGTAAATATTTATCGCAGCAGGGCTGCTGTATTTTACTGGCAGATATTTTACTTCTGCTGATTTTAGCAGTCTTTTTTTTCTTTCTGATTCATTGTAAATTAGTTTGATTTTAATTTTTCTTGCTGTTCTTCTTTTGTTATACCAGTGAAGATAAAATTGCAGGATTTCACGTGCAAGGAAAGAAGCACCGAGTATTAAAATATCTTTTTTTACAGCCAGCTGGTCTTCAAAAACAGTTTTCAATCCGTTCTTGCCTCTGAAAAATAATGTTTCTGATTTTTTTATTGTACTTTCATACTTTGCCTTTAATTGCGGAAGTTTATCCTGCAGTAATTCTTCTTTTTCTTTTATGATTTCAAGAAGCCTTTCAGGATTTGAAGCTTCAAAGTATCTTCTGTTATTTTTTATTATATAACTGGCCAGACCCTTTTCTATAAGTCTTTCCAGCGCATCATATACAGATCTCCTGTGAATTCCTGATTTTCTAGTTATAATCCCTGCTGTTGACGGTCCTGTATCCAGCAATGTCAAATATACATTAGATTCTAATTTTGTCAGACCAGACATTTCTATTTCTTCCATAGAGTATATGTATTTGGTTTGTTTATATATTTTGTGGTGATATATTTCCCCACAATATTTATTTAATAAGATGTGCTTTTCATTATTATAAAACAGCGGAGGTAAAGAAAATGGTAAACAGAAGTGAAATTGAAGTTTCTGTAAGAAGCATGGTAGCATATGACATCTTGTCCAAGCCGCTATCTAATCTAGGGAATAAAGCTGACAGGAGAAGGGACAAAACTGCAAACAGTATTGCAGATCTTCTTAGGGAAGGAGATGAATTTGAAAGAGTATTTGCCTATGTTGAAAGAAAAGACGAAGATAAGGCAAGGACATTAAGGGAGGCAATAAATGAATTTAGCAGTGAGCATCCAAGATATGGAAAAATATTGGATGAGAAGATTGCAGAAAAAAGGAGAAAAAGCAACAAGTATCTGGTCTACGGAGTTTCAGACGGTTTTAAGCTTGGAGCAGAAGATTACAGAAGAGTAATGAAGGATCTTGGGATGACAACAATACAGGCTGATGCAATGTACCCTCACTTGCTGGATATATCTGACAGCCTAGGAAAAGCAAGGGAGAATTCAAGAAGAAATATTCTCCTTTGATTTTTTTATTTTACATTACCAATTGGAATTAATTTTGTTACTGGTTTAGAAATTCCTGCTTTAGCTAAAACATCGATCACATCATTTATTTCTTTATATGCAGATCCAGCCTCCTCAGCTAATCCAGACATTGATCCTGTTTTGACATAAATTCCTCTTTTTTCCATATCTTTCTGTAATTGGTCGCCTCTAAATTCTCTTTTGGCTTGATGTCTTGACATTGTTCTTCCGCTTCCATGTGCTGTTGAACTAAAAGTTTCATTGTCTGCTTTTTCAGTTCCAACTAAAAGATAGGATCCTGTTTCCATGCTCCCTCCAATTATAACTGGCGAACCTGTGTCTCTGTATAGTTTTGAAATTTCCGGATTTCCAGGGCCCTGGCATAAAGTTGCGCCCTTTCTATGAACAATTAATTTTTTCTTTCTGCCGTCAACTTTAAATTCCTGCAGTCTTGCTAAATTATGGGCAACATCATAAACGCAGTGCATTTCCATATCTTCAGCTTTTTGTTTGAAAATTTTTTCAAAGCCTTCCCTTATCCTGTGTAAAATTACTTGTCTGTTTGCAAATGCCATATTCGCTGCACACGCCATTGCTTTGTAATAATCTTGACCTTCTTTACTTTGGAATGGCGCGCATGATAATTCTCTATCTGAAATTTTAATATTATATTTTTTCATTGCTTCATCAAATATCTTAAGATAATTGGTTGCAACTTCATGACCGAACCCACGACTTCCACAATGAAACATCACAACAATCTGGTCTGGAAATATCCCAAATTTCTTGGCTAATTCTTTATCAACAATATTTTCCGGCTTAACATGCTGGATTTCTAAGTAATGGTTTCCTGAGCCAAGAGTTCCTAACTGGTTAATTCCTCTCTGTCTTGCTTTGTCTGAAATTTTTGAAGAATCTGCCCATTCAATTTTTCCATTGCTCTCTATTCTTTCTAGATCTTCCTGCCAGCCGTATCCATTGTCAACACACCATTTAACTCCTTCTTCCATAACATTTGTAAACTGCTGGTTATTTATTTTTACAAAGCCCTTGCATCCAACGCCAGATGGAACTGTCTGAAAAAAAGTGTTCACTAATTCTTTTAGCTTAGGCTGAACGTCTTTTATTGTGAGATTGGTCAGGCACAATCGCATTCCGCAGTTAATTTTTTGCCTCAAAAGACACATCTTTAGAGGGATCAAATCCTATACCGCCCGGACTGATCACGCCTGTCTCAGCATCCATTGCAGCAACACCACCAATTGGAAAGCCGTATCCCCAATGCCCGTCAGGCATGCATAATGCATATTTTTGGATTCCAGGTAGGCAAGCTACATTGGTTACTTGATCAAACACTCCAGGATCCATTGCATCTAATAATTTCTTAGTTGCAAAAATCCTTGCTGGTACGTTCATGCCTTGCTTGAAGCTAGTTGGAATTTCCCAGACTGCTTCTTCTATTTGTTTTGTGTTTTTTGGCACGTTTGACATAAGAAAAAGCAATTCTTGATGTTTTTTAAGGTTTGCTGTTTAATGTTTTGGTGCAACAATTTTTTTTAGATAATCTTTTGCTAAATTTATACAAAAATGGGCAAAGAATTAGGAATGCACCAGGCCATATTTGATTAAATCTTAGATTCAACAACAGCAAGTCTTTTGTCTATGCTCATTATATGTGCATCTATCTCTTTAAATCTAAAATCTACCTCTCTAAATCTAAAATCTACATCTTTAAATCCATTATGGGTTCTATTTTCTAGTTTGTCTAGCCTGTATTTTGTATCGCGCATCATCTGAAAGAAAACTCCAGCACCAAATATTGCAGTTATTATTGGCGACAATTCTATTAATTCAGGAGTATTTATCACACCAGTAGCTTTTAGTATAACCCATAGAAGTATATACAGCATTGACAGCCAGAATATAATTGTATAAATTTTAGTATAATCTTTCATGCATATATTATAATTTAATAAGTTTATATACTTTTCTGCTAAATTTCCGGAAACTTTTCAGATTTTTTGGAAACTTAAAAATTAATAAGATTTGCCAGAAATTATTGAAGTGCGAGTAAAAGCGGGCATAAAATTAAAAGTAATTTTTAATAAAAGCTTTCTTGCTCAAGAAAAGAAGAAACTACCTCCCGAAGGCAGTGCTTAACTATAACTTTTTAAATAAGAGTATATCACTCGGGATTATGATTACTAAAAAAAGATTTTTTATTGCCGGACTTATTGCTCTAATTTTAAATATTACATGGGAATTTTCGCATTATTCCTTGTATATTGATTTATCTGGAATTCCAAAATATCCTCATTTAATTATTGCTTCCTTTACTGATATGCTTATCATTTTGGGCATTTTTGCGATTGTCTCGCTAAAAAACAAGAATATTAATTGGATAAAAAATCCAAGTAAGTTTGATTATTTGATAGTTGTTTTTTTAGGTCTTATTATCGCAATTTTTATAGAGATGATAAATTTAAATTTAGGAAGATGGGAATATACTGTGGCAATGCCAACTTTTTTTGGAATCGGAATAAGTCCTTTGATTCAATTATCTTTGACTGGAATAATTTCTCTGATTTTTATGAAACAAATCGAACAACAATAATCGCACTGCTTTCACCCGCCCTAAAATAGTGCAGGTTCTCAAACTCTCTCCGCTTCGCTACGGAATGTTGCACTAAAAATAAGGTCTTCCAGTTGATAGTATCTTTTTACTTTCTTCATCCACTAGGAAATAAAGTCTTTTATTAAGATATTTTTTCTCTTTAAACATTTAGCTTCCCCATACTCCCTGCAGACTTCCTCTGTGCATAGAATTATCTTACCGTCCAAAACATCACAAGTATTACATCCATTATAATATTTTTCACAATTTGATAGACCTAGCTTATCTTCTCCATAAGAATTATTTACTGTACAACCTGCTGCAACTATAGAAAAAAAAATCATAGCTAAAATCAACCATGTTTTCATAGAAGTAAACAGGTTTTCGCCTTTTTATAGTTTTTTATTATCAAAAATAACTTTATATACAAAAACTATTTTATAACTAGCATGTTTAAAACAGAATCAATAAAAGTAAACGGCATTGATTTTCCTGTAAATATATTCATGGAAAAAAGAAGGAATTCAAGAGCTTCAATAGGGAAGAACTGCGCATATATAAGAATTCCTTTATCAATGCAAAGGGAAGAAATATCAAAAGAAATTCTTGCAATGAAATCCTGGATAATAAAAACTCTTGAAAAAAAGCCTGAACTTCTAAGCCAGGACAGCGGAAGAGAATACAAAGACAGCGAAAAAATAAAAATTATGAATGAAGAGTATACAGTAAGGATCAGCTATCATGAGAAAAAGAACAGTTCAGCAAGGCTGATTGAAAATACGATTTTTTTAAATATTCCAAAAAAAATTCCTGAAAGTATGCAGAGAAAAAAAATTTCATTGCTGGTAAGCAGGCTGGCAGCTGATAAAAATTATGATTTTATAAAGGGCATGATAAATGATCTGAATAAAAAGCATTTTAACGGAAAAATAAATAATATATCCCTGAAGAATCACAGGTCAAAATGGGGCAGCTGCTCTTCAAAAGGGAATATAAATATATCCACAAAATTGCTTCTTGCCCCTGAAGATGTAATAAGCTATGTATGCATGCACGAGCTTGCGCATTTAAAAGAAAAAAATCACTCAAAAAGCTTCTGGGGATTGGTAGAAAATGCAATGCCTGACTACAAAGAAAAAAAGAAATGGCTCAAAGACAACGGTCATAAGTGCATATTCTAGCATAAAATAAGCAGGTGCAGTGTATGCCTAAATTTAGCAAGTGGTATATAAAATGACAAAATTAAATTTATAGTGTTTTTATTTTCTTAGGTTTTCCTGGTACGAATGCCAGTCATCAAGAAACTTTTTTAATCCTGTATCAGTAAGCGCATGTTTATACAACTTTTCAAAAACAGAGTAAGGCACTGTGCATATATCTGCCCCTATCATTGCTGCCTCAACAACCTGCCTCGGGCTTCTTATGCTTGCAACAAGAATCTGCGTCTTGAAGTTATAATTGCTGTAAATGTTTTTTATTTCTGCAACAAGCCTCATGCCGCCGTCGTTTTCGTCGTCAAGCCTTCCTATAAAAGGGCTTATGAAAAATGCGCCAGCTTTTGCAGCCAAAAGAGCCTGTGAAGCTGAAAAGCATAATGTTACATTTACCCTTATTTTTTTCTCG
>CAYXPX010000003.1:21630-33892 GCA_964467335.1 Candidatus Woesearchaeota archaeon
CTCGCTTAATATTTTGCATGCCTTAAGGCCTTCTTCAGTGCACGGAACTTTTACAACAACATTCTTTGACAGTTTTGCCAGCTTTTTTGCCTCTTCAACCATTCCCTCGGAGTTCACGTTTACAACTTCAAGGTTTACATAGCCGTTTGTTCCGCTGAAAATTTCAAGGATCTCGCTGACTATCACATTAAAATCTCTTCCCTCATTTGCGGCAAGAGAAGGGTTTGTTGTGACTCCGTCAAGCACGCCTATTGAAAATGCCTTCCTTATTTCTTCGCTGTTCGCTGTATCCAGGAATAATTTCATTCTTCACCTCACTAATTAAACAAAGTTTGATTAATATATAAATATATCCTTAAGCTGGAACTATTTTGATAAATTCTTTTTCAGGCACAAGATATACACTTTTTTTGTCTTTCAAATTATATTTTTTTGCCACTTCTTTTGGTATTCTAAGGCCAAGACTTAGTCCCCATTTGGAAATCTTTGTTTGGTATCTTTTCATTTCTCTATACTTTTTAGCCACTTCATGTAACTGCTTCATATCTAGTACTTTTTCTCCGCATTTTTCGCACATATAATAATTATAACAAAACCCGTTTGGGTCTACTCCTTCCTTTTCATTCATAATTCCGTTGCAGTCAAAACATTTTTTCATTTTTTCTCAATTGTAAATATCTTTATTTTAGTGCCGACGATGTGGCCAACACAAACTATTGTTCTTTTGCTTCCTATATTAACAAACTTTACGCCATGCTTCCCAAACCTAAAGACTTTGCTCTTATTTAAAAAATTTTCAAGCTCATCTATATCTATATTTCTTTGCAGGGCACGCAGGTATACATGTTGTGTAATCTCAACTTCGTATTTGTTTATATCCATAATATCTCCTAATATATAAATATATCTTTTAATATCTTTAGGGTATTGTCAAATATTATGTAATGTTCAAAATTAATAAATTTTTACTAAAATATTTTGGAAGAATATTCAGATATTCTAGAATTTTCAAAGAAAAAATAAAACTATTCTTCAAGCATTTCCATTACAGCTCTTGCAATTGCTTTGCTGTCTATCCCGTGATAATTCATGAGTATCTCTGGCTTTCCTGAATGCGGCATTTTTTCTACAGCTAAACATTTAATGTCAAAATTAAATCCATGCAGCTCTTTGCAGAGCATCTCGCCGATGCCGCCTTCAGGATAGTGGTCTTCCGCAATCACAACTTTCTCCCCTTTTTTTCTGCACAGGTTGACAAAGTCAGCAGTATTAAACGGCTTTATTGAATAGCAGTCAACAACGCATGCTCTTATCCCTAATTTGAATAATTCGTCATGAGCCTTTAATGCTTCATGAAGTGTGATTCCCGCGCCGGCAATAATAACTCTGTCATCCCCGTGCTGCTTTACAATCTTAAAATCGCCTGGTATAAATTTCTCATTATTCTGGTAAATGATATTTGTCTTTGGCCTTGAAGTTCTTATATATTTTAATCCTTTGATGTTTATGCACATCTCGGTTATTCTTGCAGCAGAAACAGCATCGCTTGGATAAAACACAGAACTGCCAGGCAGCGCCCTGAACATTGCTATGTCCTCAAGTCCCATCTGCGAAGGTCCGTCCTCTCCTATTGAAATTCCTGCATGAGAGCCCACAAATGTTATGTTTGCATTTGATAATGCAGCCATTCTTATCTGGTCATGGGCCCT
Organism: Candidatus Woesearchaeota archaeon; assembly: GCA_964467335.1. Classification (GTDB taxonomy): domain Archaea; phylum Nanobdellota; class Nanobdellia; order SCGC-AAA011-G17; family GW2011-AR18; genus CAYXPX01. The sequence continues at coordinate 23,340 of CAYXPX010000003.1, forward strand.
TGATAAAAAACATGCAAAGCTTGATGCAAAAACATCAAAACCCTTTGCGCTCAATCCAAGGGCCATTCCTGCCATGTTCTGCTCTGCAATGTATGCTTCAATGTATTTTTTTGGATCAGCTTCAGATAACTTCTCTGCATAAGTTGAATTTTTTACTTCGCTGTCTGTTGCAATTAATCCGCTGTTTATCCCTGCAAGTTTTACAAGGGTATCACCGTAAGCCTCTCTTGTTGCAGCCTTGCTGCCAGTTTTATAATCAAGTCCTATGCCCTGGTTTATCTTCCTGAATCTGAAATTTGTTCTTGCAGGTTTTTTTATTCTGGCTTTTGGCATTTTCTTTTCAGGAATCTGTTTTAGCGCCTCATCAAGCTTGAACTCGTCAAGAACCCTGCCATGCCATCCATCCTTGTTCTCAAGAAAAGAAACGCCCTTTCCCTTGTATGTCTTTGCAATAATGATTGTGGGTTTTCTCTCTCTTCTTGCTCTCTTGAATGCATTGGCAATTTCTTGAATATCATGCCCGTTTACAATCAAAGCGCTCCACCCAAAACCCTCAAACCTCTTTTTATATTCATTTACATTATGCCCGAGCATTGTTTCACCGCTCTGTCCTAGTCTGTTTACGTCAGCAATCGCGCATAAGTTATTTAAGTTGTAATGCGATGCAAGTTCAAAAGCCTCATAAACAGAGCCCTCTGCACACTCTGAATCTCCAAGTAAAACATAAACTCTGAATTTTCTTTTTTGCAGTTTTGATGCAAGAGCCATGCCAACACCAGCAGACAATCCCTGCCCCAATGACCCTGTTGCAGCCTTGACCCAATTTAATGCGCTTGGTAAAGGATGTCCCTCAAGCCTGCTGTCAAATCTTCTTAAACTCATCAGGTCTTCATCTATGCATCCTGCTCTGCTTAAAGCTGCGTATAATATTGGCGCAGCATGCCCCTTGCTTAAAATAAATTCATCATTGTCAGCATCAAAAGCGTCTTTTGTATTATAGCTCATCTCATTAAAAAACAAAACAGACATTATCTCAGCGCATGATAGGCAGCTTGTAGGATGGCCGCTTCCTGCCTTTGTAGTCATTTTAAGAACGTCTCTTCTCAGGATATTTGCAATATTCTTAAGGTCTTTTGTATCAGCCATCTTTTTTATAAATTATATGCAGCCTATTCATTATATAAAATTATCTTAATGATTTTATTAGTTCTTTCATAGCTTTGTTGACGTCATCAGCATTCTTTAAGTAAGAACCAACAGCAAACAAATTCGCCCCTGCTTTCATACACAGCCTTATGTTTTTCGGATCCTGATGCCCGTCAACCTCGATGTTATTTTTGTAAATTTTTCTTAGGTTTCTGATTTTTTTAAGAGTTTTAGATAGAAATTTCGCGCCATATTTTCCAGGATGTACGGTTAAAATTAAAACACCGTCTAAATACTTCAAGTAGGGCTTTAATTTATTTATGGAAGTTTCAGGATTTATTGCAAATCTTATTTTTTTCTTTTTTTCTTTGCAGAAATTAATTAATCCGGCAGCATTTTTAACCATTTCAAAATTAGCAATGACAGTATCAGCCTTTTTATAGTTTTTATAAATCCATCCATCAGGATTATCAACCATCAGGTGTGCCTCATAATTATATCACTTTGTTAGTTTAAAATTGAACCAGTTGCTTTTGTTTTTGACAAATTTTCCGTCCATAACATCAATCTGAAAATGTTTTGTATGTTTCTTGTACCTATCAAATAAATAATCGAGTTCTTTCTGGTTCTTTGCTATAAGCGTGGGAATTATTATGTATTTCATGATTCAAGATTTTTTATCTCGTTTATCCTTCTTTTATATTTTTTAAGCCCTTTGAATTTTGTGTCTAAAAATTTCTTGGTTATTTTTTCAGCTTTTTTTAAATTAATGTATCTTCCCTGCAGGCACAAAACATTGCAGTCATCATCCCTCCTCGCCAGATAGGCATCTCTCTCGTTTTCTGCAAGTGCAGCCCTTATCCCCTTTACTTTGTTCGCAGCAATGGATACCCCCTGTCCTGAGCCGCATATCAGAATGCCAAAGGAATTTTTTTCTTTAGCAACTTTCCTTGCAACTTTTGCAGCATAGATAGGATAATCGTCGTTTTTTTCATATTTTTTATTACCTAAGTCTGTCACGTCGTCTTTTCTTTCTAAAATTATCTTCAGTTTTTCCTTAATGTTAAATCCGGCATGGTCAGCCCCGATATATATTTTCATCTTCTTAGTATTTTTTCTGCATACTCTGGTTTTTTATTTCCGAATAATATTGACTTCAATGCCTCTGCAAATTGAATGGGTTTTTCATGGTTCCAAAACTGCTCTCCTATGCTTATTCCCTTGCATCCTGCCTTTACAGCCTCATGCGTCTCGTTAAAAATATGCCTCACATCTTTTCTCTTCACATCAAGTAAAAGTCTTGCATTTCCGCAGCTTTTTACAGCAGTGTTAAAAGTATTTTTGTCATTAATATAATTAACAGCCACAAAATCAGCGCCAAGTTCCATGCATTTTCTTGCAAAGCCGGGCAGTTCGTCTGCATCTCCAATTTCAGCGTCTACAAATGCAAAAACAGGAAGCTTGTGTTTATGCGCCTCCTCCTCAATTTTTGAAAATTCAGCCACCATGTTCTTTTCAGCAACGCTGTTAAAATGAATTGTATAGCCTATAGCATCAGCCCTAAGATCAATTGCCCTGGAAACGCTGCATGTTGGAAGATGGTGTCTGCCGAAATATCTTGATTTGAATGTGCCGTTTAGTTTAAGAATAAGTGGAATATGGTATTTATAGCAGTCGCTGTAATGCATTGCAAGTCCTTTCTGCATTATTAAGCCGTTAAACTTTGCCTCTTTTGCGAGTTTTATTATGTTATCAGGATTTATTGTGACTGGATTAAACTTTTCTATACCATTTTCAAGGCCTGTGTCAAGATTAAGAAAAATTCCTCTGTTGTTTTTTAATAGTTCATTTATTTTATGGTGCAATTTGACCTCTTTTGCTTTAAATAAATCAAATCAAAAATATTTAATGCTTTCGTATCTGGTAAAAAACAGCCAGAAGGCTTATTGTTAGCAAAAAACCAGCAAGGCCGTATGCAGGAATGTCTGATCCTGCTGTTGAAGTTCCTAAATCAATATTTGAACAGCTGTAATCTGTATTGTCAATGTAGGGATTTCCTCTTGATGGGTCAAGGCCTATCAATAAAAGAGCGTCTCTGTCAATAATCCTGTTTCCTCCAGAATCAACAACTTCAACCTCAGACCTTCCGTCAGCAGTGCAGCTTTTTCTAAATGCAGCGCTTAATCCGTTATCTGAAATACTGATTAGGTTTGATTCGCATGTAGCAGTTCCTGCATTTGAAAAACAGCAGTTTAGCTCTGTGCTTACAGTGCTCCAGTCGCTTCCCTCTCCGCACACTCCATTGCATACAATCCCCCCTATTGAGGTGCAGCTTAATCCAAGGTCATCAGAAAGGCATTCATTTACTGCACTTCCAACGCATGGATCCTCGCCGCTGCAGTCCAAAATATTATCACCATCAATATCATCTGTAGTGCATTCAGAGCATATTCCTCCTGAACCAGGACTTAAAGTGCACGTCAAATTTCCTTCACATTCAGATGTGGTTGTGCATCTCTGTACAGGCACTATCTCCTCTTCCAGAATACATAATCCTGCCTCGCAGGAATACCCGACACCGCATTCAGCATCTGAAACGCATGTAAACTCCTCGCATGCATTGATTAATGGATTGCATATCTGCCCTTCAGAGCATACAACATTTAAGCAGGGTATTGCTGTGCATCTGTTTTCAGTGCACGCAGATCCTTCACCGCATTCAGCATCTGAAACACATCCGCTGCACACATTGCTAACACACCTGTTAGACAGGCATTCATTGTTTAATGTGCAATTATCTCCGTCTTCATTTGATTCAATGCATATATTGCCTTCACAGTTATACCCTTGAGCACATATTAGGTCTGTTTCAGGCATATCGCAGCCTGTTTTGTCTGCAAGACATTGAGCACCAAAAGGACATATTCCAATCCAGTTGTTTACTCCAATGCAGATATTTTCAGTGTCATGACAGTATTCAATTGACTTGCATTCAACGTCTCTGTTGCATGATTCCCCGTCTAGTTTTTTCTGCACGCATGCATTTTCAGATGGATTGCAGTAATATCCTCTTTCGCATCTTTGTAACACCTGCGCTCCGCCGGCTGAACCTTCCAGACATCCAATTCTATCTTCAGAACAGCCAGAAGAACATGCACCTATCCATCTGTTTTCCTCAACACATATTTTTCCAGTGTTAGTATAAGTTTGTGTTGCCTGAAAAATTGGTTGATTTACTACTGATCCTGTTATAAGTCTGGTCAGCTTTAGTGGGACAGTTAGTCGGTTGCATATGCCTGATCCACATTCATAATTTTCATTGCAGTATTCTCCAAAATCAAGCTGGTCAACACATGCATTTTCAGATGGATTGCAGTAATATCCTGAAGCACATTCTTTTGTATCTGGTAAATCCACACAACCATAGGAAGAGCTACATTCACACGCGCTTCCATCTTCAGAACAGCTGTAACCATCTCCGCAATTACCAACACAATTAAAATCGTGATCACATTCCTCCAAAACCCCAAAACCAGGTACAATAATTTCCTGACTAAATACATAATTCACAGAAAGAAGCAATACAATAAGAATAAGCACCAAAATCTTTTTCATTAAGAAAAATATTAATAAAGAGATATTTAAATCTTCCCCTGCATTAATCTTACTCCTGCTGCATACTTGCTGCAATTGATTCTGCTGCCGCCATGAATAACTCCTATATTCTCGCAAAACCTGTCAAAGTCATTTGCACCACCTGCAGTCTGCTCAATCTCAATCAGCCATTCACTGCCAATAAATTCTCTATTAGGGAATAAATAAGTTAAGTAATCCAGAGCAAGCTCAAACTCATTTTTACCGTCTGAAAAATCAATAGTTCTTCGCTCTGTCATTAATTTAATAATCTCTTTTAATCCCCTGCCACTGAGAATTTCTTTAGCTATTACCGCAGAATTTAAGCTGCTGTCTCTTAAATTAAATGAGTTGTAAGAATTATCGTCTATTCTGTCAACAATTTCCTCTCTTTCATCTCCTGACAATTTTGTTTTAAAGGCAAATGTTACTCCTGAAAATTCTTTTCCATGTTTTGCAGGGTTATAGCTTACAAACCTTCTTGCCCTGTAAGAAGCCCCAATATTTAACAGATGAAAATCTGCGCTGTCAAAATAAACATCTTCATATTTCACTCCTGAAACTCTGTCTCCCCAGCCAACCCTTCTTTCATAGCCATCAGCAAAACTTCTCTCATAAAATCTTGTGATTATATTCCTGCTGTCAGAAATTGAAAATTTTCTCTCTCTCTCGATTTTCATTTGCCTTGCTCTTAACACTCAATATTTAAATCTGCCTGTTCTGAATTTTAAATTCCAAAGGGAAGTCTTATCTGTCCGTCATCCTGGCTGACAAAACCAGCCTCAATCAAATCAGAAATCTCCATAGGTTCTATATTTATTCTAGGTATTGGGTTTTCTTCACTCCTCAATTTTTTCACATCGTCCAGAATTCTCTCTAAAAACAAATCAGCAACTGCCTTTTCATTCACAATATAGGGAGAACCAACATTATAATCGCCTTTTTTAAAACAAAAAACAGCGCCTCTTAAATTCTTTATATAACTTTTATTTGCACTGGCTGAAAAGTTAAAGACAAAATTTTTTTCATCAAAATTTCTAATCTCAATTACTCCGGTGCCTTCATACCAGGTATTAGTATAATCTCTTTCATATTCACAGGAACTATATCTTCCGCTAACTGATTTTTTTGCACCCTTAAAAGTTCCATTATATTTATTTCCATTAAGTATAGTTGTTTCTGTCATTTTTCTAATTATCCTCTCTCTGCATATTAATTAAATCATTTTTCTTCTTTTATTAATGGTTGTACATTACCCTTTCAATATCTGTATTTGTAAAGGGGTAGATTCTTTCAACAGTATTTCCATGATAATTGTTAGGAATATTACAGACATAGACCAAACCCCATACTCTGTCAGATTCAACTTTCAAAAAAATCTTGCCACTGTCTGCAAATCCTCCGACAAGTCTGTGATGATCTCCTCCTGGCCAGCCTTTTTTTAATAAATATATGTATTGTTCTCTAGAATATTGATCAGGATCTAAAACAGCTGCCTGTAAAAGTTCCTCTAAAGCTCCGACCCACATTAAGTCTTTGAATATGTCTCTTATATCACATACTATGTTTTTCATTTTAATTAAACAAGCTAAGTTGTGCATCCTCTTCTTTAACAAATAAATCTAAAATTTCTTCTAATTCTCTTATTCTTGGATTGTTTTCATCTAAAATCTTTCTAATAGCTCTTTCCCTTTCTTTTAATTCACTTTTAAGTTTTAATTCATATCTCTTTGCATCCCTTTTAAGATCGCCGTAATCTCCGTCTTCAGCTTTAAAAAAAGATTTAGGATCATAACAGCTCTTACATTTTACGCAATGATAATCTCTGCAAAAATCACCAAATTCTGTATAATGGAAAAGCCTGTATGTTTCAGTCTTCCAGTTATAACTCCCTATAATCTCTCCTCCATCTAAGGGACAAAGCACATTTCCTTTTGTAAGATGATTATTCATATTATTATACTAGTGTTTTAGTAATAATAAAAATTTCTTATCAAAAAACTTATATAGTGTTTAACCTTTTTGTATTTATGCTCACTCCTGACTTAATAAAAGAAATTAATGAATTTGTATACAAGCAGCCTAGGACAATAATAGAAGTCGCAGGCCTTTCAAAAGTAAGCTGGCTTACAGCAGATAAATACATAAGTTATATCTCTGAAAAGTACGGGACAATAAAGGTAAAAACTTTTAGAGGAGGAACAAGGGGCGCTGTAAAAATTGTATACTGGTCAAATTTTGACTCTTTGGTAAGGCCAAGCACAGCGCAGCAGATACTTCTTGAAAAGATAAAGCATGAAAAAAAGAAGCATGGCTTCAATCCTTTTGATATATATAATTTTGTTGATGAGAATAAAAAAAATGCAAGTGCAGTCTTAATGAAGAATCTGCATGAACAGCACCTTGTAGATCTTTTAAAAAGTGCGTCCAGGCAGCTGTTTATATTTTCCGGCAACATCTCATTCATAAACAGCATGGAAGGAAATGTCCTGATTTTAAACGTGCTTGCAGACCTTGCAAGAAGAAAGGTAAACATCAAAATACTTTGCAGGGCAGATATTGCTTCAATAAAAAACATAAAAAAAATAACTGAAATAAATAAGACAATTGGCTTTGATGCAATAGATGTGAGACACACTGAACAGCCATTGAGGGGGTTTATAATTGATGACAAGATTTTCAGGCTCAGGGAAGAAAAACAAAAAAAAGATTACAAAGAAGGCGAACTGGACGATGACCTTTATGTTATATATGACATAAACGACAGGGACTGGATTGAATGGGGTGAAAAAGTATTCTGGAATATGTACACAAATGCCCTGCCAATAGAAAACAGGATTAAGGAGCTTGAAAAAATAGAAAACCTGGTTTTTGGAAAATCCCTGGACATTTAATAATTTCAAACAGACACCTTATTGTATTATAATTTATCACAAGAATTTTTTTACAACTGGCAGCTATCTGGTAATAATGTCTGATCTCTCTGGTCCTTTTCCTACAATAATAACCTCTCCGCCTGTAAGCTCTTCAATCTTGTTTATGTAGTTTAGTGCACTGCCTGTAATCTCGCTGAAAGAACCAGCGCCCTTTATGCTCTCAATTTTTTCAAATTTGTAGCAGTGTCCCATTTTGGCATTTTTAACATCTGTAATATCAAACTCTCTTGAAAATTTTGGATGGGGATTTAGGCTTATTTTGTATTCATCGCATATCATCGGCGAAAATCCGCCAAGAACATCAAGTTTTGTAAGTGCTATCATTGGTTTTTCATTATTTCTTGTGTTTAGCTCAATTGCATGTCTTAAAGCAACTATATCAAGCCAGCCGACCCTTCTTGGCCTTCCTGTGGTTGAGCCAAATTCACTTCCTGCCTCTCTTAAATTATTTCCAAGATCATCAGCAAGCTCTGTAGGAAATGGGCCGTTTCCAACTCTTGTAGCATAAGCCTTGACAACATTTATGCACATATCAAAATAAAGTCCTGAATCATGCTCAAGTCCCGCTCTTGTTGTAAGCCCGGCAGTCACAAAAGGGTATGTTCCATAATTTAAGTCAAGGAATGTTCCCTGCGTCCCCTCAACAAGTATTCTCTCTCCTGTTTTTAATCTTAGTCTTATTAAAGAGAGTACATCTGCGGTCATCGGCTCGAGTTTCTTTCCATACTCAATGTAGATTTCCAGAATTTTTTCCATGTCAATTTTATTGTTTTTAAAAAATGCAGCGAGCGTCATTCCAAGCGGAATGTTTATTCCCCTGAAAAATTCGCCAACATTCCCATTAAAATTTTTTATGAGAAAATCCAGTTCAGGTTCTGTTTTTTTTATGCCTTCATCAACAATTTTTAAAAATAATTCTTTATTTTCTGGAAGAAGCATTCCTGCAGTTATAAATCCCTTTCTTGAATTTTTTGTTTCCATGCACGGTCCGACACCCTTTCCTGTTGTCCCTATTTTTCCTGCTGATGCTGCCTCTCTTAGGTTGTCTATTGCAATGTGCCATGGCATTATAAGATGCACATCCCTGTCAACATATATCCTAGCGCCGGGGTTCTTGTCAAAAATCTGGTTAAGCTCCTGCAAAAAGCATCCTGGCTCAAAGGCCGCAGCTCTTCCTATAAAGCAGTCAATATTTGGAATTAGTGCAGCGCTCGGAATTAAATGAAAAACATATTTTTTGTCATCAATATTTATTGTGTGCCCTGTATTTGGGCCTCCGTTTGGTCTGTAAGCCATATTAAAGAAAGGCCTTCCTCCGTCGTTTATTGATGCAAGATAATCAACAATTTTTCCCTTGCCAGAATCTCCGAAGAAAGTGTCAATAATAGCAACAATTTTTTTGTTTGCGAGCAGCTCCCTCATTTTATTAATAGGAAGCCAGCCTTGTTTTTAAGAATTATTGTTCTGGAAAACGCCTGTCAGTCAGCACATAAAAAAGCTGCGCTGTAAGTTTCGCATCTCTTGAGTACTTTATTTTCCTTGTTGTATTTGCTGCCAAACTATTTAATTTAATTTTTTGTATTCTGCTTCATTCACATTACTATCCTTACTGGCTTATTTATATTTCCAGTCCTTTGTTTATTAATTCTTTAAGCTCTTTTCTTTCTGTGTATATCCATAGAATTCCTTTAGTTCCTATTATTATTTTTCCGCTGTACTGCAGGTAGTCTAGTATTTGTAGTAATGTTTGGTGCATTACTTTTTTTGGCAACCTCCTTTTTAATTCTGCAATTGTTACAACTTCGCCTGCTTCTTTTAGTACACTCTCAACCATAAAAACAGTATTTAATGTGGGAGAATGCTTTAAGTTTTCCTTTTTTATTTGTATTTGTCTCATTTTATATGACTTTTTTATATAAATCAATTTATTTATATAACTACCTAAGATTGAAGAGAATCCCTTTTTCTTCAATTATCTTTATGCATTTTGATTCTCCATATTTTGTACAAACCCTCTCTGTGCACTGAATTATCTTACCGTCCAAAACATCACAAGTGTTGCATCCATCATAATATATTTTACAATTTGACAGATCTACCTTATTTTTTTCATCAGAATTATTTACTGTACAGCCTGCTGCAACTATAGAAAAAAGAATAATCGCTAAAATCAGCCATGTTTTCATAGAAGTAAACTGTTTTTTGCCTTTTTATAGTTTTTCCCTATCAAAAATAACTTTATATATAAGAACTATTTTTTTAAAAGAATAGAAAATGCCTGATATGTCAATCTTGCATCTTCCAGGGCATTATGAAAGCCTGTTCTTTTTGGTAGTTTTAGATAATCAATTATTGTATCAAGACTTATGGCGCTGATGTTGTTTTCTAAAATAATTTCTTTTCCTGTCCTTACAAGATAAAAATAAAAAACAGAATGCAGGTCAACTATCCTATACCCGAAGGGCCACACTAGATTATAAAATATAAAATGTTCATACAAGAAGTTAAAGTCAAAACGTACATTATGTCCTGCGATTGTTCTGTTGTAAATCTTCTTGCTCCATTCTAAAAATTCTTTAAGAAGCTCAAGACAGGACTTATTAGCATTGTTTATTCCATCAACAGTGAAACCATTAACAGCAAGCGTTCCAGTTATCTTAGCTCCATCTCTTAATCTGCATTCCCCATAAAAGCAATTCTCAGGATTGTCAAAATCCACAGCACCAATGCTGATTATAGAGTTCTCTCTTGGGTTTAATCCGCTCGTTTCAATATCAACAACAATCATTTGAAAACCTCGCCTGTTTCTTCAGACCAGAACAATAAATCAAGTTCTTC
>CAYXPX010000004.1:0-33300 GCA_964467335.1 Candidatus Woesearchaeota archaeon
GATGTCAGCAAACAATTTCGTAATAAATATATGAAAAAATGGAATTGGGACATGTTTGACCAGAGGGAAGCAATAAAAAAGGCATATAAGGTTGATAAAGTTGGAAAGAAAAAATATGAAGCCTATACAAAACAAAAAGAACAAAAAAAGATAATTTTTGTTTGTTATAAAGAGTATGATTCAATATTTATAATATCCGGAGCTGAAGTAAAATGAAGAAATGTCCAGTATGTGAAAAAGGAAATTTGATAGATGCAGATGATATAGCCTCTGAAATTGAAGGTCATTTTTTTATAGAAAGAGGAACAAGATGCAATAAGTGCGGTGAGGAATTCCTATCTGAAAAAAATTCACAAAAGACAATTGAAATTGCTAAAAACCTTGGCATATGGGGCGAACCGCTTAAATTACATAGAAAATTAAGCAAGAGTGCAAGAGGCACAGTATTAAGAATACCTGTGGATATAGAAAAAAGCATGAATATTAGGGGAGAGGAAGATATTTTGATATCAAGGATAGGGAAAAATAAATTATTAATAGAGATAAATACATAATTTGTCAATTAGGACATTCTAAATTTTTCAGTTTCTATTTTTTAGCCAGAATTCTGAATTAGACATAATCAGTTGTTAGTTTCAATTTTTCCCATGCATTAGAATAAAAATTATCTTCCTTTCCATGCATTTTCAAACATGACAGCCAAAGAACTTGCAAAAAACGGGGTATTTACCCAGACACCTACATCTGCACTTTCATGAGTATCCTTATCATTTGCCACCATAAACACAAGATCCCTGCTGTCTGCAATAATAAACCTTGATTTCATATCCAGATCTTTTACCTCTGCAAACTCGCTCAGCTCTTTTGCAGCGCTTTTTGCCTTTTCGCTTTTTAGAGGAGCTGCAATTCTTATCTTTACCTTGTTCTGCTTTAATTTTCTTAGCGTTGATTTCATATACTCAATCTTTCTAACAAGGCCGTCTGAAGTTGTTGAAATTATAACTTCCTTTTCTGCATTTCCAAGAACATTTAAAATATGATCATAAATATTTGTTCTTCCCCTGAAACTTCCTGCTATTGTAGATGGATCAATATGCTCTATTCCATGCTTGTAAAGAAGGCTAAGCTCATCAAAAACATCTGTCTTCTGCACATTATCTATGCTCTTTACGTGATTTTCAGCTCTTTCCAATATTGTTTTCTTAACTCTCTTTACAATTTCCTGCGGGCTTACAGCAAGGTACTTAATAGGCCTGCCAAGCTTCATTATAATAAAACCTTTCTTTTCAAGACTCTCAAGAATGTCATAGCTTCTGCTTCTTGGCACATTGCTCATATCGCTTAATTCGCCTGCTGTTGCAGTGCCCTTGCTAAGCAAAGCTACCCATACCTTTACCTCATAAATGTTAAGGTTAAATGCGCTTCTTAATTTCTTTAGTGTTTCTTCACTTACTACCATTTTATCTCCAATTAGGAGTAATGCCGAATATATATAAAGTTTACTATTTTCGTAACTTTCAGGTAAATAATAATAGTAGTAATAATAAGAACAATTTTTATATAGTTATAGGGACCAAAAACCGCATGGGAATGCTATCCAGTCTTTTTGGGAACAGCGATTCATTCAAAGTAAAAAAATTAAAAGAGATATCTGATGCTATCGAACTTATGAATCCTTTGCAGTCTTATGATCCAAAAAGAAATATAAAATTAGAAGATCTGATAAGATATCCCACATTGGCCATAGGTGCTGGAAAAATTCTTAATATTTTAAGGCAGGTCAATAACAAAAAGGAGCTTAAGAGAGCAATAGAAGATGGGGACATAAGCAAAAAAGATCATGAAGATATAAAAAGAATGTGCGAAAGCTTCACAAGAAAAATCGAAAGAATAGAGGGAGAAATAAGAACTATGAGCGAAAGCAGGATAAGTGGGATAAAAGAGGAGGCTCGCCAAGTAAATGCTGGATTTATAAGATTAAAAGAACTTATTCCAAGGCTTGCAAAAATAGTATCTGAATGCTAAACTTCTTCAGCCACCTTATTTTTTATAAGCACTTCTGAAACCTTTACAGGAAGAACAGCCTTGTCGTTTGTATCATACGGGCCGTAGGTCTTCATATCTTCACCTGAAAATTCAGGCACTGATGTTAAAAATTTTACATATTTCTCATTTATATTCTGATTTACTGCCGAACCAGGCCTTTCAAAATGCGAAATGGATCCCATTATAAGTTTGTGAAGCGTATTCTCCCTGTAAATATTAAACAATGTAACAAGTTCTATATATAATTTATATTCCTCCTCTACCAGATTTTCTGCTTCCTGAAGCTTCTGGCCTGTCCTTGAATTGAACAATGCCAGCTGAACAATCTTTGCCTCTCTTCTTTCATGCAGCTCTTTTAATATTCCTTTTGCATTGTCAAGCTGCCGTCTTGTCTTTGTTATGCTCTGCTCTGCAAATATGCTGTCCTTGCTTTTTTGATTTTCGAGTATTGCCTCTTTCTCATTTATGTATGAGGCAACTTTTTGGTTAAAATCCCGGTCAAGCTTCTGTATTTCTTTTTTATACTTTTCAAGCCTTAAGATATCATATATCCTATCATAAGTTATTATACTGCTTTCTTCCATGCAAAAACAAAAAATAAACTTAAATTTAAAACTTTATATTCTTCAGAATATCATTAATAAACGCACCTAAACAACATTTACCTGCATTTTATCTGCTGTAAAACCAACAACATTAAGCAAATCCTTCCCAATTATTTTTCCGTAGCATCCGTTTATGCACTCTTTTTCAGTAAACCTTACAACTTCATCGCTCTTCCCCTTTCCATAATGAACAACCGGGACAGGATTAGATGTGCGCGCCTTCATTTCGCATGGCGTGCTGTGATCGCCTGCAACAACAATTTCAACACCGCCAATATCAATAAGAAAATTAACAAATTTTTTATCAATAATCTCAATCACCTTTTTCTTTTCCTTTGGCCTGTTTTCCATGCCGCAGATATCAGGCTGATTAAAATATACAAATAAATTTTCAAAAGTTTTGTTTTTTAATGCTGTTTTTGCATCGCTTATCTGCTTATCAAGGGAATCATAAACATTTTCAAATATGTCTGTGCTCTCGGCCTTTCTGTAAAAATTGTTCAGCACATTCATCCCTGCCAATTTTGAAATTGCTGCAGAGCCTGCTGTGGATATTACTGCTGCCCAATTTTGCTTCTTTTCAAGATTCGGCAGTGAATTTCCTGCATCTCTTGGAATTACCACATTTGCAGGCAGGAGATATCTCTTTTTTCTTTTTTCATTGATTTCATGATTTTTTAGAATTTCGTGGCTCTTTAATGCAAATTCATTTATGAGCCTTGCGGCCAATTTTGTTTTTTTATCAGGATCCAATGCCCTGCATTCCTGTACAATATTTACATCATTGGATAATGTCACGCCGAATCTTCCAACTTTCCTGTACGCAGGATCCATGTTTGAGATGTTTGCTGATAAATTTTCCCTAAATACCAAAAAACCCTCATGTCCTACTATCGGCATAAAGACAAAAGGCACTGCAAGCTTTAATTTTTTATTGATATCTTCAGCGAGTTCAACGGCTTCTTTTGTTGTGAGGCTTCTCCCTGCCCTTCTTTCAATTATCTTTTTATTTTCTATTGTTGAAAAATTTGTTTTCAATGCAAGCCAGCCGTCTTTGTAATTAAATCCAGAGCCGTATGCTGCAAGCGGACCCCCGCCAGTATAGTGCTGATACGGATCATAGCCTAGCAGCGCCATCAGTGATTCGTCGCTTTTTGGAGGCACCTGCGCGTTTAATGCATAAATATATCCGGAATTTCCATTTGATGAAACATAATCAAGATTCTGCGTATCTGCTGCTTCAAGGGGCGTTTCTCCATCAAGCAGAGCACACGGCTTATCACCAATTCCGCTTAAAATAACAAAAACCTTTACCATAAATGTTTTAAACTGGACTTATTTTTAAAGATTATTGCAATGAAAATCAAGCAAATTCCAGAGGATTTTATTGTAGATGAGGCACTGGAATTAAAGATTTCTAAAAGCAAAAGAGATTATTCCATAATAAAACTCACAAAAAAAGGCATTGAAACTTTCAAACTTATGAAATTACTTTCAAAGATACTTGGGGTAAAACAGAAGTTTATAGGATTTGCAGGTCTTAAAGACAAGAATGCCGTAACAACACAATTTATTTCTTTATACAAAATTCCAAAGGAAAAAATTGAAAGCTTAAAAATAAAAGATGCTAGAATAAAATTTATAGGCTATGCAAAAAACAGGATAAATCTCGGCGATCTTGATGGAAACAATTTTAGAATAACTTTAAGAGATTTAGAAGATAAATTTAAAATACCAAAAAATATACAGGTAGAAAATTATTTTGACAAGCAAAGATTCGGCGTTGATAAAAATACCCATCTTGTCGGTAGGGCAATTGTTAAAAGGGATTTTAATGGGGCATGCAAAATACTCGGCTTAGCTGCTGATAAAAACAGCATTCAGGAGCTTAGAAGACAGCCTAAAAGATTATTGAGATTCTATGTTGCTGCATACCAGTCCTATCTATGGAACAAAATTCTTGCAGGGATTATGTCCAAAAAAAGAAATGCTGTCAGTTACGAATATTCAATTGGCAAAATATTTTTTTCAAGAAGCAGAATTAAAAACTTCAGGATCCCTCTTATCAATTTTGATTTGGAGAAAGACAAATATGTTAAAAATATTATGAATGAAGAAGGAATAAAAAAAGAGGATTTTATATTCAGAGAACTTCCTGAACTTATATCTGAATCACAGGAGAGAGATGCTTTTATCAACGTAAAAAAAATAAAATCCAGATGGGGCAGAGACGATCTAAATAAAGGGAAGCTGAAGCTTGAAGTTTCTTTTTTCCTGCCAAAGGGGGCATATGCAACAATGGTTCTGAAAAAGATTGAAGCAATATATTCCAGACAAACAAAAGCCTTTTAAAGATTTGCGGGATAATAACAGAATGTTCAAATTTTTAAAAGATAAACTAAAAAATGCAATTTCCAGCATATCCAAAAAAGTTGAAGAAGAAGCGCCAGAAGAGAAAATAGAGATAAAAGAAAAACCAGAAAAAAATAAAGAAGAGAAAAAAACAACAGTAAAAAAGAAAACAGGCAAGGCCAAGCAAGAAATTCCTAAAGAAATAAAAGAGGAGAAAGCTGAAACCGCCAAAGAAATAAAAGATGAAAAAAAAGGATTCTTTTCAAAACTAAAAGACAAGCTTGTAAAAAAAGAGGAAGTTGAGGAACCAAAACCAATTGAGGAATTAAAGGAAGAAAAAGAAGAGGATAAAAAAACATTTTTTGGGCGAATAAAAGAGAAGGTAACAACAACAAAAATATCTGAAGAAAAATTTGAAGATTTGTTTTCGGACCTTGAGATTGCGCTTCTTGAGAACAATGTTGCATTTGAGGTTGTTGAAAAAATAAAAGATGACCTAAAAAAAGACATTGTTGAAAAGCCAATAAAGAGAGGAGAGGTTGAAAACAAAATAAAAAGTTCGTTAAAGGAAAGCATAGAAGATTTATTTTTAGTTCCAAAAATAAACTTAATAGAAAAAATAAAAGAAAAAAAAGAAAAGCCATATATTATCTGTGTAATTGGACAGAATGGTAGTGGGAAAACAACATCTATAGCCAAACTAACTCATTTATTTAAAAAAAATGGTTTGTCAGTGGTTTTAGCAGCCAGCGATACTTTCAGAAAAGGGTCGATACAACAATTAGAAGAATGGGGCTCTCTACTTAATACTAAAGTTATTAAACATGATTATGGAAGTGATAGTGCAGCAGTAGCATTTGATTCAATTTCTTACGCAAAAGCACATAACATTGATGTGGTATTGATTGATACTGCTGGAAGACAACATTCTAACAAAGACTTAATGAATGAACTACATAAGGTTGTTAGGGTTACCAAACCAGATTTAAAAATATTTGTTGGTGAAGCAATAACTGGTGGTGATTGTGTAAATCAAGCACAAGAATTTAATGAAGCCATAGGAATAGATGCTATAATTTTAGCTAAGGCAGATGTTGATGAAAAAGGTGGGGCTATAATCTCAACTTCCTATGTTGTACACAGGCCAATAGTATATTTAGGAGTAGGCCAAAATCCAGAAGACCTTAAAGAGTTTGATAAAGAAAAAATAATTAAAAATTTGGGCTTTTGATTTAATTGAAACATTAAATAACAAAACCATATCCCTTCAGCAGCAAACCAACACCATAGCCTACCAAGGCAGCAATTATACCTATAATCATCATCTCAAAACCGCTTTTCTTCCAGCTACCAATACTTAACTTTGCTTTCAATGCTCCTACAAAAAACAATACAAGTGCTGAAAATATTAATGAAACAACAATTGCACTTTTAATATTAAGGAAGAAAAATGGAATCAATGGTATTAAGCTTCCAGCAACAGTTGAAATTCCAACAGTAAAAGCGCTTCTAATAGGTTTTTCAAACTCCACGAGGTGAAGCTTGTGTTTTATGCTTGTGTAATAATCTTTTGCAGCTTTTGAAGAGGTGTAGGCAACAGCAGCCATACTTACGCTTTCTGCAACTGTTGCAACTATCCCTGAAATTATAACAATATTTGTGTTTAATGTTGCACCTGCAACTCCGAGAACAAGACCAAGAACATTTACCAATCCATCCTGGCCTCCAAGAATAAAATCCCTGAAGTTGACTTTATCATTAATCTCTTTTTTCATTAAATTTTTTAGATTACTGCCAATATAAACTTTACTATAGAAAAGTTTATAACATATACAATTGAAAAATGCATTATGTCTGAATTATCAAGAAGGGGTTTTCTTGGGGGCATTTTAGCAGGCATTGGCGCAGCACTTGCTCCGAGATTGGTTCTGGCTTTAGGTTCATTAGACCCAAAAAAAATAAAAGCAGAACAATATAAAAATCAATATTGCCTAAGAATTGTTGCACGAAATGGAGAAAGTTACGCCTCTATTTCTAAGTTATATACAGGTTCAGAAAAATATACAGGAACGATAAGAAACTTTAACGATAATAAACCCTTTAACTTAAAAGATTATTATTACATTCCTTACAATTATGTAAGAAAGTTAATAACAGATATATTATCAGAAAATAAATTCTCGGTATTTGAAATAGATGAACAAGGAGAAGAACAAGGCATTGGAACCTTATTTGATATAGCTACAAATTTTCTAAACGATAAAGTTGGAATAGCTGAAAGAATAGATATTTTATTGGTTATTAATACAGACGTAAATCCGATAAACAAGATAGTTTATCCAGGACAGCAAATATTAGTTCCAGATTCTTTAGTAAAACAAGAGGCAGTTGAAGGGGCTTCTAAGCCAGAAACTCAACAGCCAGCAATAAGAGCTACACCCCAAAGAAGTGCAAGGCAAAATCCATTTAGAACAGATGTGAGTTATATTAGAAGAAGGATAAGACCAAGAGATAGATTTGGAGCGTCAAGAATCCGTGGTGGCAGAGGAAGATATTCTATTACTAAACATACTGGTTTGGATTTAGTTGCGCCAATAGGAACACCACTTTATCCTATAGAAACAGGTACTATAATTGCAGTGAGTAATGGTGGCGGCAGGTTTTGGAGAAACGGTAAATCTGTGAAATATAAGACAAATTCTGGTTTAGAAATAATATATATCCATCTTTCTTCTTATAATGTAAAGGCCGGACAAAAAATAGATCTAAAAACCATGCTTGGAAGAGTTGGCATTACAGGCAATGCTTCAGCAGATAATCCTCATGTTCATATACAAGTAAAAACAAGGGGTAAAGCAGTAAACCCAGAACCATATATAGTTGTAGACTCTTAAAAGCTAATTTTATAAACCTTTCATAATTTAGAAATCTATGGTATTGGACAAACTCGGAAGTTCATTAAAAAATACCCTCTCCAAGATAGCCAAAGCCATGTTTGTAGATGAAAAATTAATTGATGAATTAATCAAAGATATTCAAAGAGCACTTTTAAGTTCAGATGTGAACGTAAAATTAGTATTTGACCTTTCCAAATCAATTAAAGAGAGGGCACAGAAAGAAAAACCAGCTTCAGGCATAACCCAGAAAGAATTTCTAATAAAAATTGTCTATGAAGAACTGGTAAAATTTATGGGCGGAGAGGGTGCAAAAATAGAGATTTCCAAAAAGCCGTTTAAAATGATGATGGTTGGTTTATATGGATCTGGAAAGACAACTAGCATAGGAAAACTAGCAAAGTATTACACAAAAAGAGGATACAAAGTATGCGCTTTGGGCCTAGATGTTTATCGTCCAGCAGCAATGGACCAGCTTGAACAGGTTTCAAAACAGGTTAATATAAATTCATTTACAGACAAAAAGGAGAAAGATCCCATAAAAATATACAAAAAACATGAAAAAGAGATAAATCAATTTGATATTGCGCTGATTGACACTTCTGGCAGGGATGCACTTTCTAAAGACTTGATAAATGAAATAGAAAAATTGAACAAAACAATAAAACCAAATGAAAATATTCTTGTTATTTCTGCTGATATGGGGCAGGCGGCGCAGAAGCAGGCAAAAGCATTTCATGATGCATGCCATATTACAGGAGTTATTGTAACAAAACTGGACGGAACAGCAAAGGGCGGCGGAGCGATTTCTGCGTGCGCTGTTTCAGGAGCGCAAATTAAATTCATAGGCACAGGAGAAAAGCCTGATGATCTTGAGACATTTAATCCTACGGGATTTGTTTCAAGACTGCTCGGAATGGGCGACATTGAAGCATTGCTTGAAAAGACAAAAGGCGCTATTTCAGAAGATGAAGCAAAAGAGATTGGCAAAAAATTAATCAAGGGCGAATTTAATTTTCTTGATCTATATGACCAGATGGAGAAGATGGGTTCTATGGGATCTCTTTCAAAGATTGCTGAATTAATCCCAGGATTTGGGAAGCTGAGCATACCAAAGGAAATGTTTGATGTTCAGGAGGACAAGATGAAGAAATGGAAGCAGATACTCCAGTCAATGACCAAAAAAGAGCTTGAGGATCCTGAGACTTTGAATGCAGGAAGAATTGACAGGATAGCAAGGGGTGCAGGTGTTGATCAAAAAGACGTAAGAGATCTTCTAAAGCAGTACAGACAGACAAAAAAAGCAATGAAACTTATGAAGGGAATGGAATCTGAGCAGGACATCAACAAGCTGCTTAAAAAATTCAAGGGCAGACTACCCAAAGGATTTGGAATGTGAAGTCTGCTTGTCTTCTATAATTTTATCTCACCGAAATGTTTTTAAGTAATTTAATTCATATAATAAAGATATGAAAAAGAGTTTTTTATTTGTTTTCTTGTTTTTGTTGTTTTTAGCTACGTTTGTTTTTGCGCATAATCATGTTTCTGTCAGAATAACCGGCTTTACTATTGCAATGCCAAACCTGCATTGCCCTGCATATGATACAGAAAGCGTGAGAATACAATGCGAGAGCGCAGGCGGCACTTTTTCTGCTACAACAGATGAAGCCGGATGCGAGCAGCCATCATGCACAAATTTCAACCAGGAAAATTTTCAAGCCGATTATCAAAATACACAAAATTTGCAGCAGCAAACAATATGCCCCTCAATTAATAAAGCAGAGGTAATGAGAAGCTGCGGAGCAGAAGGCAAAAAATTTTCTATGGAAATTATAGATGGATGTGAATATCCTAAATGCAGCTCTTCTGAATGTCCTGGGGCAGACGTGCTTGGGGGGGAGAAAAAAGCATGCGAGAGTGCAGGAATGGGAGCATATTTTATTTACGATGTCAATAACTGCCCGACTGTTGAGTGCAGGTCGCCTGATGATTCAGGAGATATGCCTGATTTTGCAAAAAAAACCACTGCAAAACAAATGATGGCAGGATTTCCTATGGATTTCTCCCAGATGCAATGCCCTCCTGAAGCAATGTTCAAAGGGATGGAATCTGCATGCAAATCAAAGGGAGGAAAATTTTCTGCAAAAGAATTTAATGGCTGCAAACTTCCAAACTGCGAATTCACAGCCGAAGCACATATACAAACCCCCTTCTTTTCATGCCCTTTAATAAACAAAATGGAATTTGCTGATAAATGCAAGGCAATAGGGCTTCCTGTAAAAATAAAGGTTGAAGGCGGGTGCGAAATTCCTGTGTGCGGAGAGCCTGAAGAATCACAATGCCCGCAGATTTCAAAAGAAAATATGAAAATGTGCGAAGCAGGAGGCATGAAAATTATTCCTTTTATCCTTCCAAACGGCTGCAAGGCTTTTAAGTGCACAGCAGAAGATCAATTTCAGCATGAATGCATGAAGGAAATACCAACAGAGTGGGCTGAAAAGTGCAAGCTTGACGGCGGGGGAATATACTCAAAAACAGACGACAATGGATGCATAATAAATGCACAGTGCACTGCAAAAGAGGCAATAGAATTTGAAGAGATAACCCCTGAAGATGTTTCTATATCTGAAGCACTTGAGATTGCACTTAAACTTGAAGATGCTGAAATAAAATTCAGCGAAGCAGCTGAAAAATGCTCTTCACTGGAAAAATATTACCTGTCAAAAGGCAATGAGGATAAATCTAGAATATTCAACAAATGTTCTGCCATATTTAATTCTGCAGGCATGCAGATCGAAGGAATAAGAGAAATACTCAAGAAGGAACCATTAACTAGGGAATCACTTACAGAAGCAAAAGTAAAAGTCAAGGAATTAAAAAATGTTCTAAAGCAGGTTCTTCATCTTCTTCTAAACCAGGACAGGCCTTTTGATGAAGTGAACGTATTTAAAGAAGGCAGCTGCGGATCTGACATGTCATGCTTTGAGAGCTGTCTGAAATCATGCAGCGAATGCACATTTACAATACCTGAAGGAGGAGTTGAAATTGATGTATCCGGCCTTGATGACGGGAAATGCCTGATGGATGCAAAAGCGGTAACAGAAGACGCAAAACAAATGTACGGCGAATTCATGAAATGCAGGATAACAAATTTTGCAGCTGGATTTTCTGATAAGAAATTTGATGAATGCACTGGACCAATGGCTGAGAAAATGATGGAAATGCAGGAATCTATGGGAGGAATTCCACAATGAAAATAGCGGCAGCAATATTGATTGTTCTTGCCTTAACGACTCTTTTGTTTGGATGCAGCCAGGAGATAGAAAATATTCCAGAAACTGAGGCAGAGGCAACTGAGGCAGCAGAAAATGTCACTGCTGATGTTGGGGAGCTGGCATCCAGTCTTGATGAAGTAGACAGACTTCTTGGTTAGTTTTCTATATTCCTGCGTATTATTATTTATATGAAAAAGCAGCCATTGCATCGAAATGATGAATCATATACCCAAGAAATTAATACCATCTAATTTTAAATAATAGATTTATATCAACATATAAACCACTAAGGTTTTAAATTAAAAAACTATGAAAACTTTAATTGCCCAGGGCGCAGAGGCAAAAATATTCAAAGAAAAGAATTTAATATCAAAAGAGAGAATTTCAAAATCTTATAGGATAGAAGAACTCGACAAAAAAATAAGAAAATACAGGACAAGAAGAGAGACTTCAATTCTAGAAAAGACTTCAAAATTGATTCCGGTACCTAAAGTTTATAACTCTTCAGAAAAAGAGTTTAAAATTACTATGGATTTTATAGATGGCAAAAAACTAGCAGATTGTTTAGACAAATTTGCTGATACAAAAAGAACTGAAATTTGCAAAACAATGGGAAAACAAGTTGCTTTGCTGCATAACAACAATATAATTCATGGGGACTTAACAACTTCAAACATGATATTAAAGGACAACGAAATTTACTTCATAGATTTTGGATTAAGCTTTATAGACCAAAAAGCAGAGCACAAGGCGGTTGATTTGCATTTATTAAAACAAGCACTTGAAAGCAAGCACTACAAGCATTATGAATCAAGCTTTAAGGCACTTTTAGACGGCTATAAGAATACATCAAAAAACTACGAAGAAATCTTCGATAGATTAGATAAAGTTGAAGGCCGCGGCAGATATAAATCCAAAAATAAAGCCAAGTTCTTATAGTTATAAAACAACAAGCTTTTAAAACATCTTTCTACACCTTTTATTTACAGCCCGTTCGTCTAGCGGCCAAGGATAATATATTAATATCCTAGGTGGCCTTTGGTATTTCTATGGAGAAAGCCATTGACGGAGGTTCGAATCCTCCACGGGCTATCAAAATTTTTATTAAATACAAGGACCTTAAAAAATAATGCCATATGAGATAGAAAGTATTTATCAGGATATTGTAAAGAACCTGAACGACGGACTGCTTGATCCTGCTGTGCCTCTGACAGTAAATGACAAAAAAAGAAGAGCAAACCTCAGAATTTTGATCACTACCCTTGAATTTTTAAGAAAGGAAGAATCTGACAATCCATTATTTTCAGATGCAATGCATGTAATCAGCGATTTAACAGACGTGCTTAAAAATCTGTTAAAAATTTATGATAATTACAGAAACGCGGGATTAAGACTTAGGGATTTTGACCAAAAAATTCTAAAAGAAATCAACAGCAGGATAGTTTCCATCATTCGTTTAATTCTTGCCTGGCTTAAGAATGTAAGACAAAAATCAGAAGAAGTTGCTGCTGGAAACAATCATCTAAAAGACCTTAAACTGCATCCTAAAAACACAAGGTTTTATGCAAAGGTAAAAGAATTCAATCCAGACTATACAGAAGAAATGGTTCACCCAATAAACGAACACCAAAAAGCCATTCAGAGAAAAAGAACAACAGAAGAATTACTAAAACTTGATGTAAATGACCCAATAACCGGCGCACGAAACTACAGAAAAGGAGATGATTATTTTTATCCTGGCTCAAAATTGATAGTTTCACAAGGACATCACAGGCTGTATGAATTATACATAAGATATCTTCAGGGAAAACTTGAAGGAAATACCTTAGTTGAATTTATTATAGATGAAAAATACCTAAAGAAAAGGTGACTATAAATACTCCAGACTTGCCTCTTTGTAAAACCGCTGAAATGTAAGGAAATCATCTGAACAAAAACCATCTCTTGGGAAGATTTCGCTGAATTCCCTCCGGTCTTCTTTTATTCCAGCATTAGACAATGCCTGCGAGACATGAACAAAAGAATTTTCAGCAGGATAATAACCATTAGAACGATTGTTTGCATAGCCCACTTTCCAAATATTTCCACTTTTTTTAAATATTATTTCGCCTGCGCTTAAAACTCTCTCGCCTCTGGCAACATCAACATGCTCATGCAAATTTTCTCCGCCAATCCATAATCTTCCTTGCATATCCACAACGTAAGTCTGCGGTTTGTCGATCCTGCCGACAATACCTGAATATCCATCCAAAATATTATCAGTTGACACAAATATTCTTCCTTCTGTCTGTTTTGCATATTCCCACGCCTCATTTCTTCCTGCAAACTCATAAGAAAAATTTTCATTGTTTGCACATGCAGAATATGCGTCTCTGGCAAGATCTCCTACATCATTCTCTCTTTTAACAAAATCGTCTAAGAAACACAATGCCCTTGGATCTCCCAAAACTTTTAATGCAATAAAAACTCTTTTCTGCAGTTCATACTGAACATGCCTGAAAAAGTTAATCATTGCAAATGTCGCCCTGCTGTCTCCGAGTTCACCTGCTGCCAAGACAGCATCTCCTCTTACATGCATTTCAGGATCGCACATTAACTCTAACAAATGGCCCAGAGTATCCCTTCTTTTAAAATTAGACAATGCTCTTGCAACAGAACTCCTGACATACGGTTCTTCATCTTTTTTTAATGAGGCAACAAAATCAAAATCAACGGCTTTTCTTTCTGCTGCTTCCAACAGCCTGTTTCCCCTGCTGTGCGGGCTTTTTTTAGTGTCAATTATATATTCAACATCTTCTGACATAACACCTAAAGAGTGGTATAAATTTATAAAGTTTCTGATATGAAAAAAAGACAGAATAAACACAATCTTTATAAAATTTCTATTCATCACATTACTGTGACTTATAAAAATTTAGAGGGAAACTTAATGGCTGCAGATCCAACAGGAAGGTTATATGACTTACTGTATGATGCAATGATGGGTTATCGTGATGAAATTATAAGGCTGGAGTCTGAAAGACGCAAGGGGGTTACAGGCGGACCACAAGTAATACAACTTGAGGAAAACGTCAGCGGAAGATTTCAGGATTTGCAGAGTGTTCTTAGAGGGATAAACCATGCTTTTAGAAACCATCAGCCACCCCTACAGGAAATTCCAACAGATGCGCCTACACTAAATCTCCTTGTTGACTCAGAGACAGACAGATTTTATAGAGATAAATTGAGATAATATTTATGATATACCCTAACAGCAAACATTGCATTTCAAAATCATCATCCTACATTAAAAATATTACTGTCAGATGACACAAGCATTGACAACTTTGTGCAGAATTTATTATTCCAAAATTCAAGATAAACATTTATAAACTCTGGTCTTTTCCAATAATTAAAATGGCAAAAATGCATTCACGCAAGAAGGGAAGATCAGGGAGCAAAAAACCTACTGAGAGCTCTTTGCAGCCATGGGTTTCTTATTCTGCAGAAGAGGTTAAGCAGCTTGTTATAAAATCTTCAAAGAGCGGAAAAACACCATCACAAATAGGGATAATATTAAGAGACAGCTATGGAATACCAGACACAAGGAAGATTGCAAAAAAATCAATATTACAGATATTAAGGGACAACAACATGCAGGGGCAGATTCCTGAGGACCTTGCAGCGCTTATCAAAAAAGAGATCCAGATAACAAAACATCTTGAAAACAACAGACAGGACAGGAATTCAAAAAGGGGGCTTATTCTTACTGAATCAAAAATCAAAAGGCTTGCAAAATACTACAAGAGGACAGGCGTTCTTCCTGAAAGCTGGAAGTACAGCAGAGAGCAGGCTAAGATGGTTGTATAATGGCAGCTGAAAAATTTACAGACATAAAGAAGAAAAAGAAGAAAAAGTGGCTGCCTATCCTGGCAAGCGTGGAGTTTAACAACCAGTACATTACTGAGACATATGTTGATGAGCCTGAGAGCGCTGTAGGCAGAAGACTCAGCATAAATCTTATGACACTTACAAGGGATCCGAAAAAGCAGCTTTTTAATGCTGAATTCAAGATAAATGAAATAAAAAACAACAATGCAATAACTGAGCTGATAGGATACAGGATGCAGCCAGCGCATCTGAAAAGAATTACAAAAAGCGGAAAAAACAAAGTTGATGACTCATTTATTTATACAACAAAGGACAATAAAAAAATTGCAATAAAACCGATTCTGCTTACAAAATCCCTTGTTTACAAAACAATACTGCAGGAGATCAGGAGAGCGACAAGAAGCTTTATTCTTGAATATGCAGGCAAGAACAGTTTTTCACAGATAATGAAAGACATAATCAGCGGAAAGCTCCAGAAAGACCTGAGAGAAAATGCAAAAAAAATTTATCCTGTCACAAACATCATAATCAAAGATGCGCATATTCTTCATTAGAAATGTTTTTAAAGTTCTTTTATAGCCTATTTTTTGCTAAGCCACCGTGGCTCAAATTATTTAAAACTTTTTAAATAAGGGCAGCGGTAGAGCAGCTGTTATTTAATAGCTGAAACTTGTATGCTGATCATCTGATGCTTAAACGCAAATGATCTCAAAGTGATCAGCAGGTTGGGGGTTCAAAGGAATCTTTCTTAGAAAGAAAGCTTCATCAAAGAAGGTTCTGAAAGTCCCTCCGGTGGCTTTTATTCTTATCTGCGTTAGCAAACCTTAGTTAGTAAACTTTTTATTCTCAATAGAAAATCCCATTTTATGGGCCCGTGGTCTAGCGGTTATGACATCACCTTGACGAAAAAATTTCAGAATGGTGAGGGTCGCAAGTTCAAATCTTGCCGGGCCCATTTATTTATTCTTCCATAATCTTAAACTTTCTGCTTAATCCAAAATTAACCTTTAGAATTTTAAATTTTTTAAGTTTAAGGCCTTCAGCATATTTTTTTGCAGCCTCTTCAGAAGTGAAAGTTTTCAGCCTCTTCTTCCTGTTTCTTTCATTTCCAACAGGCATGTAGCGTCTTCTCCTGGTATGAACTCTCTTTGCCATGACAGAATGCAACAAAAAAGTCTATAAAAGCTTTGCTAA
The DNA here is from genome assembly GCA_964467335.1 of Candidatus Woesearchaeota archaeon. Classification (GTDB taxonomy): domain Archaea; phylum Nanobdellota; class Nanobdellia; order SCGC-AAA011-G17; family GW2011-AR18; genus CAYXPX01. The sequence goes on from CAYXPX010000004.1 coordinate 16,237, forward strand.
GTTTCAGCGCTACTTTTATATACATAAAAAATAGCTTTTATTTATGCAAAAAAGGGGTCAAGCAGCAGCTTTCATAATCCTAGGTGTAATAATCCTAATTGTTGTGATAGGTTTTATGGCTGTGAAAACCGGTTTCTTAAGGGACCTTTTTGAAAAAATATCTGTGGAGAGAAGGGCTGTGCCACAGCAGATAAAACCACTGCAGGATTTTACAGACAGGTGCGTTGAGCAGACAACAGGAGAGGGCGCTGCCATCATAGGCCAGCAGGGAGGCTATATTTTTATTCAGGGAGATGAAATTCCAACAACACAATTTTCTCCGCTTGGTAGAAGCCTTGAAATAGTGCCTGCATCAGATTTCAGGACAGCTGTGTGGTACAGGGAGAGCGGAAATGGAATACAAGAGTCAAACATGCCGTCAAAGCAAAAGATGGAAGAAGAACTGGCAGATTATATTAACTTAAATTTTGCAGAATGCCTAAGCAACCTTACCTCATTTTCAGAGCAGGGATATTTAATAGAAGCTGATGCAGTGCCTAAAACAACAGCAAGAATAAACGAAAGAAGCATAGAATCAAGCGTTGAATTTCCAATAAATATAAGAATTCTTGATACAGAATTTACGCTTTCAGAACATGGAGGAGAGATTGACTCAAACCTGGGACACCTGTATAATATGGCAGGCGAAATAATGAAAAAAGAAAATGATGACAATTTCCTTGAAGAAAAGACCATTGATATGCTTGTAGCATATAATGAAGAGGTTCCTTTTACAGGAACAGACCTTTCATGCAGCGAGAGAGTGTGGATAAAATCAGATGTTGAATTAAAACTTAAAAATATTTTATTTGAAAACATTGCAGCCATGAAGATAAAGGGCACGAATTATGAATTAAATGATGAAAGCCTTAAGTATCTGGAATTTGATCCTCTTTCAACAAAAGATGACACTGTTACTGCAAACCTGATGTATATTCCTGACTGGCCAACATTTGTAGAAATAAATCCTTCAGAGGGAAATATACTAAGAAGCGATCCAGTATCCAAAAGAACAGGCGGCCTTGCAGGACTTGTATCATCATTCTTCTGTCTTAACACCTACAGGTTTGTTTATGACCTTAAGTATCCTGTGATGATAACATTAACTGATGACAGCGGCTTTTCATTTCAGTTTGCAATGCAGGTAATAATAGACAACAACCAGCCCAAAGAAAACAAGCTTGAATTTCTTGAAGTTCCTGAGGCTGAAAATCCAATATGTGACTTTCCACAAAGGGAGGTTACAATATTTACAGCAACACTTGATAAAAACGAAGACATTGCTCCACTTGAGGGAGTAAGCCTGAGCTACAAATGTTTTCCTGCTTCATGCCCGCTTGGAGAATCAGAGCTTAATCCAAAGGGCGAACCTGAATTAAGAACGCTTGTGCCATTATGCTTCAATGGAGTTATAGAGGGATCAAAAGAGGGATACAAACAGGTTCAAAAAATATTTTATTCATCAAACGACCCTGATGCTCCTCCATTTATGCTTGTTGTGCTTGAGCCTGTTTACAAAAAAAATGTTGCTGTAAAGGTCATAGAGGAAGAAACTGGCGCTGTCAGAGAACCTTATGAAACAGAACAGATAAGCTTCCAGTTTTTGAGCACAGAAACAAATTTTCAGTCAAGCTATATTTATCCTGATGAAGAAATAAAAACAATTGAATTAATTCCAGGAGATTATACCTTTAATTCATACATAATTAGAGAGGCAAGCACTTATAAAATTACATTTCCCAAGCAGACAATAGAAACATGCATTGATACCAGAGACTTTGGACTGTTTGGGTTCTTTAACCAGAAGCAGGTATGCAGTTCAACAGAGACTGAGCCTGCTGAGTTTGATACTGTACTGACTGGCGGAGCCATAAATGTTGAGCATGAATTCACAAGGGAGGAACTTGCAAGAGATGCGCCGTTAACATTATATGTACTTTCGTCTTCAATACCTTCAGGCCAGGAAGATTTTCAGAATATTATGATAAAACTTGAAACAAATGAGGATCATCCATTATTTAGATATCCGGAGATAGCATGAATAAGGCAAAAAAATTAGGGGCAATGTTCTGTATATTTCTGCTATTGTCAACTACTTTAATTTATGGCCAGACACTTGTTCCAAGGCAAGAGACTACAGATTTTACAGGGCCTGCAAGCCAGAGGGCTGATCCTCTGTTCGGAGGAAACCTTGGGGGATTTGCATACAGTGATCCATACCAGCAGGATGTGAGAAGACTAACCGGAGCTTATTCTTCACCTTTTGATGTTGCATTGGGGGAGGCAATACTTGTGATTCCTTCAAGGCAGGATCCGCCGCAGGTAAGACAGTCTGCACTTGAACAGCAGGATCTTCCTGTTTATGTTTATCTTAAAGGAATTACTGCAGGTTCATTATTATCCTCGCTGACAGGAGATGTTGAATCAAGAGATCCATTATCAGGCATAACAAACATTCCTCCAATTGATTACATTGATATACAGGTTAATGCATCAAGCGAGGACTATGAATTTGTCAGGTTTGCAAGGCATATCAACCCAAGACCAAACAGACTATCGCTTGACAATCTCGGCATGCTTGCTGTTTATTTAAGAAAGCTCCCAAACGAGGAAGAAACGCCTGCAGACAATACAATAACACTTGACTTTAATGCAAGAATTTTTCTTAAGCTTGAAGAGAGCAATTTGCTTGGAGTTTCCCAGCAGGACCTTGCGCTAAAACAGTTTGAAAATGAGGAAGAATTTTTCAGAAACAAGAATGAGCATTCATTTTATTCTGGCAAGGGTTATGCAAGGGCAACAAGGATATCCGGAGATACAACTACATTATTAATTTATAACAGAGACTTAAGGCCTGTATCAGCAGCTTCAGGATTTTTAACAACAGAGGCAACAAGACAGGGATTAAGACAGCCTGTGCCAATTACATTAAGAAGAGGAGAGGTTTCACAACCCTTAACATTTGCTTATACAGGAAATCCGCTGACTGACATGTTCAGAGTAAGACTTGATGATGTTTCCACTCCATCAGACAAGGCTGAGCTTGAATTTTACTTAAACGGAAGGACTGTAAGAAGAAAAGCAGCTGTAGGCAGAGAGATTTTTTCAGGCTCAAACTGGATTTTAAAATCAATAACAAAAACAGACAGCGGAAGAAAAGCTGACAACACAAACATTGATGCAATAGCGGCTGAGTTTAGTTTAAATGAGCAGGCAAAAAACAGATTAATTTCAAGGGTGAATCAGCTTGGGAGTTTATCCATTTACCAGCATACAATAACACTTGAGAATAAAATAACACGTGACAGAAAATCATTGTCTTCAGAGATAATATCTGACAGCGGGGGAAACCAGCTTAAGGTTGATGTAGTTCCGATAGGCAGGGACTATGCTGAATCTCTTGAGGATGAATACTGCACTGAGGAAAACCCTGAAATTGCCAATGGAGATTTTGCATGCGATGCAATAAAATCATTCAAACAGATCATAAAATCATTTCCAGCATCTGCTGAAGCAGAAAAAGCAAAGAGAGATCTGGCTGAAATTTATGACCTGGAACTTATTGACTTCAAGTCATGCAGAAAAAAAGCTGACGGAAGGCCTGTTGATAAGAAAAAATGCGATGAGTTTAGAATGGACATGACTGACTTAGCACATTATTATTACACGCAAATTGGAGAGAAAGATACATTTGAAGCCAGATTTGGCGGCAAGGTTGGAAAGATGCTTCTTGAGGATGAGGGAGCAACATTAAGCCTCTTAAGAACAATTAAACAGGAGGAGGAGCAGTCAACAATAAGCATAAAAATCTACAAGGATCCTTTAAGGCATGACGAAGTTCATAACATAAAGCAGCTTGATGAAATAATATTTCCTGACACAGAAATAAATTACAAGGGCAGTACAGATTATGTATGGAAAATATCCTTAATAACAGGAGACTCAGCAACATTAAGACTTTTCAGGAAGAGCGGAGATTCTTATTCTGCAACACAGGAGGCGCCTGTCACATTAAAACTTGATGAGATAAAATCTGTCACAACATTATTCCCTGAAAGAGATGCGCTTGGAAATCCTGCAAGGCCGGAGGAAACAAGAAATGTTGTTCTGACAAAGGTGAATACTGTTGAGGAGGCATACATTACAATACTTCCAGGACCTGGGAGAGCATTTACAACTTCCACATTCAAAGTGCATATTCCTGTTGATCCAAGGCCATTTAAGTTAACACCACAACAAATGGAGTCACATATAAAAACGACAGAGGAAATAATTGAAAAATTAAATTCTGTAATTGAAAAGCTTGACAGGGTAATATCAACAATGAAAAAATTATGCCTTGGCGTGTGGGCATTTTTAACATTAAAGAATTCAGTTTCAGGAACAAGAGCAATTGCAAGGCAGCACGTTTCTGAGAGCTATAAATCAAGATGCCAGCAGGAGAGCCTTGAAAATCCTGACAAATTTCCCACAATGACAAGATGCCTTAACTTTTATTCTGATGAGATAACAAAAGACATAGACAGAACAGAGAAGCATATCAAAGACATTAACCTAAACATAAAGGGAAAGGCTATTGAGGATATAAATATGCTTGAATCTGATGATGAGAAAAAAATATGCGGAGGATTTACAGAATTTTCAGAGGCAGGCGCAGCGCTTGGAGCAAAAAATCAGGGAATAATAAAAGACTATAGGGACTGCCTGCTTTATGCAAAAATACAAAACGACAATGCAATAGGCGAGAACTATAAAAATTTCATTGCAGGAAGACTTGATGAATTAAAAACAAAACAGAGAGTTGAACTTTATAACAAGGCTAAGGCATTTGCTGATGCTGATTCTTCAGATTTATGGGACAGCAATAATGCAACGCATATAAGAAGGATAATTTCGCAGCTTGACAGCCAGAGGGAAACAGGGGATGCAAAAATTGTTGATGTGGAATTCAAGAGACAGGAGCCTGGACTTTGGTTTGGAGATGCGCTTGTCCAAGACAGCTCTTCACCACAGGGAATAAAAACCATCACATTAAGAGGACTGAACGAGTATGATGCAATAATACAGGACAATGAATTCAAAGACGATATACAGGCAAAAGAGCATATATGCAATGAAGTTTTGAGCAATGCAAAATGGGAAAATTCCAGATGTTCAGATGAAAATGTCCAAACAAGAAACAGAGATGACGAATTAGACAGAAAGATTCTGGATCTTAAGAAAAAGCCTGCAATGAACGGTCCATATCACAGGTTTATTACCAATGATTACTATGAAACTGCACATGGATTTCGTGCAGAATTAACAGAAAATGAATGCAAAAGAGTTAATGGAAAGTGGAAAGGAATTTTAGGCTCTGGCCTTCTAGCAGAATGTGAACCACAGGAGTATTCAACATCATATATTCTTGATTCAGCTGGAAGGCAGATAAACCAATTTTACTCAGAAGACCCTCTTCCAGCATATTACAGGGATGACGGCTTAACATATTGCTATCCAACAGGAAACGGGGATTATGCTTTGGTTGTAGAAAGATTCCAGGGGCAGAATAAACTAATAAACAAAATTACTGTATTTAATGTCGGCCCTAACGGCAGGATTGAGTGCGGCGCAGGAGATGATGAGATTGTTCATCTTTCAGACAAACTGGATGTACTCCCTGAACTGAAGAGAAGCTATATTTCAAAAGAGCCGCAGGCAAGATGCACTCCAAAAGAGGATGGAAAATCTGTTGGCAGAAAAATTAACGGAAAAGATGTTGTATGCAAAACCGGACTTGCAGGCGACAGATATAATGAATTGTTAAAACCACAGTGCATTGATGTTATGGATCCTGCAGACTGCAAGATAATGTTTAACTTCTGCGATCCTGTGATGTGCCCAAGCTCAAGATGCACGCTTGGCGGCAGAGTGCCTGAGAGAGATGTTATACAGTCTGGAATTATCGGATCAACTTTGTTATGCCTTCCAAATGTTAAGGAGGGAATTGCAGTACCTGTTTGTTTAACTGGAATAAGTGCGGGGTTGAAATCAATAAGAAGCGTTCTTGAGGGTTACAAAAGCTGCCTTGAAATAAAATTAAACAACAATGAAAACGTAGGTTTCTGCGATTACATAAGGTCTGTCGGAATATGCGAAGTTGTGTGGAAAGAGACTTATAATCTGTTAAATATTGGAGGGAGAGGACTGCTTGACTGGGTTTCAGGAAATGTATTCGGAGAGGCAAAGGGCGGAGGAGAATATTTAACGTTCCAGAGCAGCCTTGATAATGTAGGGAAAAGCGCCAGAGTATTTACTGAAGAATACAAAACAACTTATACAGCGCAATTTTTATCGCAGTCGACAGAAGATATAGGAACACAGATATGCAGGCTGAGTGTGAATGGAAAACTTCCAAATGTCGGCAAGATACTTGACCAGCTTACAGAACCTGAAAATCCTCCGCAGTTTACAGCATTTTTTGATGAAAGACCCTATGCTGCGCCTGGAGAGGCACTGCCTTCGCCTACTATACCTGCAGGAACACAGGAGGTTTCAATGTACAGGGTGCTTTACCACATTTATGCAGGCACTGGATTTTTCCAGGGAGCATACTCCCAGCCTGTAAGCTTATTTAATCCAAACACACCATTAGGAGATCCGCAGGCAATTACTTATTCAGTGTTCCTGAGAAATCAGCAGCTAGGACTTCCAATTATGTATGTAACATTTTCAGGAGAATTAAGCCAGCAGATTGGTAGGATAGATCCTGGAAAGTTCCAGCAGCAGACTGTGCAAAAACCAGGGCCAAAGGGTTACAATGAAATATGTGTCGTGATAAACGGAGTTGAGCACTGCGGATTTGGGAAGGTTGGCACATCATTTGGATTTGATGAGCTGCAGGATGCATTAACTGCAGGAGAGGCAGCAGAGGAGATTAACTCTGCTGAGAAATGTGTTCCAAGCTCAAGAACATCAAGAGAATATTCAATTGCAAAGCTAGGAGCTGTTGCAGGTACTGCGCTTACAGTAGGAGGAACTGCAGCAGGAATTGCAACTTCTGGAATAGAAAAAGATCTCACGAGCACAGGAGTTGTAAGGGTATGCAGTGCAGAGTCTCCTACACCTGAAACAGGAAGATGGAGAAATGTTGGATCATGCGGAGAGGATGAGAGAGGGAAGAACCTTGGGGCATGCTGGCTTGACATGGAATCTGCAACAATCAAAGACAGAAAAATAAATGAAGATTTGTACAGGGAGATATCTGAAAGAGCTGGAGAGAGATTTGAGTCAATAGATAAAAACACAGCAAGCGAGATATTTTTTGCATTGAACAAAAGAAGGGATGCAATACTGCAGCAGCTTAGAAGCGAGATAAGAGACGCGCTTAGTGGGAGGGCACCAACATCTGAACCAAAGAAAATTGTCATAAGGCCGCCAGCACCTGTGACACTAGGCTTAAGAGCAGAGAATGTTTATGATGTATACCTAACAGACAAAGATATTGAGAGAGAGCTAAGCCCTTATATTTACAGAGAAGTGCAGGAACATGAAGGCATAGACTATTTTTTCATAAAATCAATAATAAAGAAAGAAAGCGACTGGAGAGAGGATCTTGTTGGGGCATGCGGAGAGGCAGGAATTATACAACTGCAACCATCTACTGCAGAAGATGCAATTAAACATGGTGCACCAATAACAAAAATACTCAATCCAATACCAGGAACAAGCATAAGTTTTAGGGGAGGATGTGACAGAGAATACGGCCAGGCACTTGAAAATTTTATCAGTGGAAAAAGTCATGAAGAGCTTGTTCAGCTTGACGAGAGATTTGATAATGAGAAGGCAATTAAGACAGCAATGATTTATTTTGAGAAATTTATTGTAAATGCCTACAAAAAAAATGAAATTCCATTAACTGTTGAAAACATTGCAGCAGGATATAATGCAGGAGCTGGAGCTGTTATAAGCGGCAATATTCCTGAAAGAACAAAAGATAAATATATGCCGAATGTAAGAAGAGATTACGACAGCTTGTTTAACAAGGCGCAGCAGAGAATTGCTTCTGCAGGGGCAGCAGGAACAACCGCAGCAGCAGGAGTCGAAAAGGACGCTGAATGTGCAAGAGCATTTGGAACTGAGGACTATGTTGCGATAGTACAGGACAATACAATTGCATGCGATGCAAATGACAGAGATTTGTGCTGCACAAGAAAAGAATTAGTGCCTCATATTGAGAGAATAAGAGAAACTGCTGCTAATGCAAAAAAAGTCATAGTAATAGTTGATCCTACAAGAACACCTGCTGACCAGAGACTTGCCTTCCTGGATTATCTTGCAGGAGGCGTACTTGCATGCGGACCAAACAGCATGAGCGGGCCAGAAAAAGAGGGAATTGCACGCAGAATTCCAAATACTGGAAATACAAAAGAGGAAAGAATACAAACAACCTTAAGCAATTTAGATTCAGCAACAAAAGCAAAGATTAATGATGGATCAGAATATTTAAGATGTCCTCATGTTATGGGAAGGGCACTTGATATAAAGTTTGCAGGCATGCCAAGCATATACAAAGAATTAAAGGATATGACAGATTCAGAACTAATGGCTGTAAAACAGTTCCGTGAATTTATGTGCGACATTGGATGGGCAAATTTAGGAAAAGAGTGGTGGCATTATGAAATAACATCTAGTTCATACAGAACAGCAAAAAATTCAAACAGCTGCCATTGGGGAACTTTGGTAGGACCTGAACCAGACGCAACTCCGGATTATAAATATGCATAAAAAAATATTATTAACAATGTTTGTACTGCTTTCCCTAGCTGCAGCAGTTTATTCTCCTGAAGATTCATGCGAGGGAAAGGCAGTATGCCTACAAAAAGATTTACCTGAGAGCCAGCAGAAGATTGAAGAGCTTTATAATCTAAACATTGGCGGCACAGGATACAGGGACATAGTTGACAGATCTGCAGATATTTCCATAGGCTTGCAGGCATTGTACGAGGCAGGCAGAACTGCAAAGGAGCTCGCACTTTTAAGGGCGCAGTATGAGGGAATAGGAAAAGCTGAATTAATTATAGAACAAAGAATAACAACGTCTACAACCACAGAAGACGCTCCTGATTTTACAGAGGAGGATATTCCAGAGATAGATTTTTCTGAGGTGCTGAAAAGAGAAAAGAAAGAATTAGCTGAATCACAGATTGAATCTGCAAACATAAGATTAAATGACGGGAGCCTGTTTTCAAGAGATTATTTTGTGAGATTTAAAAATGGAAAGTGGGAGTGGTGCAAGAATCCTGTTTTTGGAAGCTGCGATGACAAGAAATTTAATTCTATACATTTTCCAAAAAAGGAAGAGGCAGGAGAATTTTATGAAATTTTATACTCATTAGAAACTGCTAACATTGAGGGTGGATCTTTTTCTCGTGAAGGCGTGCCTCTACCAGAAACAGCAATTTATGAAAGGGGGCTTGTAGATATTTTAAGAAAACTTGTATTTTTAAGGCTAGGAATTTCAGAAATGATTTTTGAAATTGGCAACAGCAGAGTCTATGTCGAGGCTGACACAACAAGAGTTGTTGAGAGATTTGATATAATAATCAGCAACAGAAAAGCATTTGTATCAGGGGCAGATGATGTAAGGAAATTTATAACCACGACAGAGCCTTTCAGGCCGCAGTTTGAAAATATATTTCAGGAATTCAAAAATCTTGTAGATAGGAAATCTGCACAGTCTTCGCCATTTGAGGCACAGCCTGGAGGAATACCTGAGGAAGAATTGGAGATGGAAGAAAGATTTATAGAGGAAGGGGAGGAAGATAGAAAAAGCAATAATATTCTTGATGGATTTAATTTAGAAGGAGCACAGGTAATTAAGTATAGATTTAATGAGGGGCCTAATAAAACGAGAAAATTATCAGATGTTGACAGAGTGGTACTCCACCATACAGAGGGCTCAGCTCCAGGACAGAGGACGGTTGACTATTTAATTGACAGAAGAGGACTTTCTATACATTATGTGGTGGATAAGGATGGAAATATAATCTATGCAATGTCAGAAGATATGGTTGCATTTCATGCCGGATGCAAAAGAGATAAGGAAATTTTTTGTGTTGAAGGTATGAATGAAAGGTCAATAGGAATTGAGATCACAAACAGTGGAAGGTCCGATGATTTGTTTACTGATGCTCAATATAACACTTTACGACAGCTTCTCCCCTATATAACCAACAATTTAGGAATACCTTTTGATAATGAGCATATTATAGCACACTATGAGATAACAAGCAATAAGGATGACCCACAATACTTCCTCTGGGATAAAATAGGACTTTCTAGTCATATTTCATACAATGAATTCAAAAGAGAGCATTATGCTTAAATCAAAGAAACTGCCGGTAATGATTGTGCTGGAGATAATATTTGCAATACTATTAATTGCTTTCCTGATTTTGGTAAGGCAGCAGGCTCTTGGCTATGTTTCAGAGATTCAGTCTTATGCCGGGGATATAGATTTGATCTCACAGCAGGCAACGCAGAATGATCTCTCGCCTGAACAAAGATACAGCATAGACCAGACCGTAAGCTCTTTTGATAAAATATTAAACAAGTCGCTTATATTACTGCAGCTAATTCTTCCATTAACTATTTTTATTATGTCTATTATATTTTTTTATTTTATATGGCATTTTATAAACAAGATTACATTCAAAAGATTTTTAACTTATTCAATAATTCCAATCATTTTACTGCTTGCTTCCGTGTTCTTTACAATAAATTATATAGCATATGTTTATTTCTTTGTTGATGAAAACCCAATGCCTTATTTGATAGTTTCTTCACTGTTGTTGATAATAACTTATTATATTTCACTATTTGGCCTCTCAAACAAAAATAACTTGAAATCAAATCTCAAAATTTCACTCAAAAAATTTACCAAAGTTTTTCCTTTTTATATAATTATATTCATCACAAACGCCTTGTATCTAGTTTTTGTTTTTTATGTTTTTTTTCTTACATTTGCAAAAGCTTCAATTTTGATACAATCTCTGATACTGCTTGCCGTCATTATAATAATAAATATACAAAGAGTTCATTTAGTAAAAATTATTTCTAGACAATAGAATGTGGTCATATCTGCATTTCTCTTAGCATATATAATCATAGTGCACAAAAGTATATAAAAGTCTGCATTATGATATTTAGCAATTTTTTGTCAACGCAACATCTTTGAGAATAAGTGCTGGGGACATGCGATGGACCTAGAGTCACATGCACATCCTAGTTGACATAAATTTCAAAATTTTATAATTTGCCTATTGCTTCTAGTATTTTTTCGTGACCTTTTATTAATTTTTTAAAGTGCTGTAGCTCTTGTAATACTATTTTGTTCTTATCTTTCGAATTTTTTGATTTTGCCATTTTTAATCCATTGCTTGATTTCTTCATCGCTATAGTAATTTTCTCTTAGGCCTAATAATGTCTTAGCATAATGTGGATCATCTTCTATTTTAAACTTTTGATTGTTGCTTAATATGAACTCTTTTGTTACTATAAATGCTGTTCTTCTATTTCCGCTTGCAAACGGATGTTTCTGAACTAAACCTTTTAGTAAAACAACTGCTTTATCGTAAATGTCCCCTTCTTTTTCTTCACATTCTTTTATAACTTCTACAATTTTACTTCTGCTCAAAACTTTTGGTGCGTCAGCTTTTTTCACTTTTATTAATTCTAGAGCTAATATGTTGTATTCTATAATCTGCTCTGGTGTTGGATAAATTATTTCCATTTAATTATAAGGTTTTTATTATTTATAAGTTCATCCTTGTTGCTAAGAAGTGGCAGATTAACTATTTAGAAATTTATTTTTGGAATTTTAATCTTTAAATTGTATTGGAATACTCTCTCCCTTTCCTTTTCTAACTTTAAAAACATTAAAGTGTAAGTGGGGTTCTGTAGTAAGCCCAGTCATTCCCACATAACCTATGATTTCTCCAACATTTATTTTTTGTCCTTTCTTTACTGGAACATTTTTATCTAAATGTCCATATTCTCCATAACTTCCGTCAGAATGAGCAATATAGACGCGATTTGTATATTTATTTACAAAATTTGTTATTTCTTCTGAACTCATTGAACTAATTATTTTTGGATCACTAATAAATTTATTTGAATCTTTCTTTAAAGCAACAACTTTTCCTGATCTTGTAGCCAAAATAGGTGTTCCTAATGGGGCTGGAAAGTCTACCGCAAATCTGGATTCAATGAATTTTGTATGATGTTCTCCAGTATGTTTTTTAGATTTAATATTGCTTGGAAATGGATAAGCATATTTTACCATAAATTTATAGGTTTTCTTTAGTATAAATTAATTTCTATTAATGGTTACAGTTCTTAACTTAATTAGTTTAAGCAACGCATGTAACTAGAAGTATGGTGCGGGGTCTTTGTTTGTTTCCGCCCGTTTTGGCTTTTTCTAAAGTGACCATAATGGGTGGTTACTTAGAATGCTTAAAAGTAAGAAAATAACATATAATAAGCTTATGGTTAATTGAAAACATAGGCTCAATGTTTTTGAAAAAATAGAGGTGATTATAGTATATAACTTAATTTACTACCATTTTTAGTAAAGAATTTTAAAAACAATTAGGTCTAGATAAAATTAAGGCAAATTGGCATAAATCAGTTATTAAAATCGCTAAGATACCCAGATTTAAGAGGAAAAATTGCTTAGAAATATAATTAATTTATGTTTAAAATTAATAGGATTATTAAATAAAAATTTTGAGCGTATTATTATTTTTATTAAATATAACTATTAATTATTTATACTCTATTTTTGTAAAACAATAATGATTATGTGAATAAATCAAAAATAAAGCTATAGAACTAACAAAAATGGCCTCATATGTTCAGCAATTTTTGTTTTTAGATCAAAAGTAGTTAAGTTAGCTCCTACATTACTTGTACTATTCCTGTCTTCAACAAGATAAATGTTTGTAAGACCCGCTTTTTCACCTTCTCTATCAATAGAAACTAAAAATTTAACTTTCTTTTTATTTTTATTGAAAGAAATTTCACATCTAACTTCTCCGGGGTAGGATCCATGCCATCTGAATTTATATGAAACGCCAAGTTCCCTTTCTAGCATTTTACAAGCCTCTTCAGCTCGAACTATTGCTTCTTTTGCTTCCATAGTATAAGTGTTATACTTGTCCTTTTTATATTTTACTAATTTAGTGGAGTTAGGCAAATTCGAAGAAATACATCAAGCAATAATTTGATAATTGAAATAATAAACAAAAAACAGAAATAGTTCTTCTTACTTTATAGTTAGCAGAAGAGTTTTAATATTCTAAATAAAATTAATAATGCGGATTCAAGTCCTAAAAATCTGACAAGATTTAAATAACAGGGCGTATTAATAGATTATATTGGGGGTTCAAAGTCCTAAAAGACTTTTCCGCCAATATGGTGGCTTCGAAGTGAATTCGAGAAAAAATCAACAATCCATTTCAAAAGCCTAAAAGTATGATAAAGTTGCTTTAGGAAAGGCATAAGCGAGAAACAGACTTCTGCGGAATGGAATCATAAAATGCGGGGGACAGGATTCGAACCTGCGTAGACCTAAGCCACCAGGTATCTTAAAATCACAGCATTATTGCTCATAATACCTTTTCCTAAGCTAAACCTTCTAGTTCATTATAAAATGAAACTAGAATCTGGCCCGTTTGGCCTCTCCGGCACCCCCGCAATAAAAAACGAAGAAATAGTATAAAAGCCTTGTTATCTCCTTCTTATTGTTTTGCCTCTTCTTTTTGTCTGCCAGCTGTATCTTCTTAGTTTAGAAGTCTGTCCGAAGCCACATGAAGCGCATTTCTTTTTTCTTACCCTATATGCTCTTTTGCCGCATCTTCTGCATCTCTGAACAAGGTTGCTGCCCCTGCTCTTTCTTCCCATAGAACCTGTTCCGCCCATGACAATTCACCCTAAGCAATTGATATAAAAACTATTGTGTCTCCCCTCACAAATATTGATCCTAATTTTCTTGATATTTCCCCGTTCATTCTTTCTTCAGAATTATCCAGAACAATATTTACATGCTGGTCAAATGATTTCAGCGTTCCTGTCAGCTGCTTTCCGCTTTTCAACTCAAGGATAACTCCCTTGCCTCTTGCAGCATTAAGATCATCAAACGGCCTTGCTTCCATAGGCTGGTGCTAGAACAAAACTATATAAACTTTCCTATGAAATTTTGAAACAAAAGCTATTTAAACAATTTAATTTTCATAAACTGCATGGTAGTCTATCATGAATATTCAAAGAGAAAGGTTTCAGGAGGCAGATATATCCCTGCAAGAAAAAAAAGACTCTTTAACACAGGGTCAACTCCTGCATATACAAAGGTTGGCGAGAAAAAAACAAGAGTAAGAAGGCAAATTGGCGGTAAATTAAAAATATTTCTTATTTCAGCAGACAGCGTGAATGTTTTTGATCCAAAGACAAAAAAGGGAAAGATTGCAAAAATAACTGCTGTTGTTGAAAATCCTGCAAACAGGCACTTCATAAGAAGAAACATAATAACAAAAGGCGCAGTTGTTGAAACAAATATTGGCAAAGTAAAGATAACCTCGAGACCAGGACAGGAAAACACAATCAGCGGTGTTTTGATTTCCTAGAAAGCAGCACTGCTATCAGATAAAGAACAAAAATAACTGCCGCTGTTATCAGAATAAAATTAAAAATCTTTTCTATCTTTCTTTTTTCAGGGATTTTTTCATCTGCCTTTGGATTATACGGCGTAACTTTATCAAAATCTATAAATGTTGGCTTGACTTCACTGAAGTCTGTTACGCCTGTTTTTATGGAATTTACCAGAAAGTATAGCATTACAAACCTCTCTTCAGGACCTCCCTTATTTCTTGCCATCCTTGACGTGATTGTTATTTTTGGGTTAAATTCATATGTGTAATTTATTACATAGTCTTTACCAAGATTAAACACAACCTCTTCATATTCAGAACCATCTGCTGATAAAAGAGCAGTTATTGTGTTATTTTCAATCCTGTTAATAACCATGCTGTTCTGAATCAGGATTCTGAAGCTGTCAGGATCTACAACATTAAAATCAAGCCTGCTTCCCTCGTGTATTGTAATATATGTTTTTGAGAACATTGGAAGCTGTGCTGTTGCGTTTTTGCCGTATGATACTTCTATTGCCTGCTCATTTAAAGTGTTAAACCTTTTTTCTGCTTCCTGAGAAAAGGCTGTATTCATCAATAAAAGCATTAATACTGCCAAGATAAATAATTTAGACTTCATGATTTTAAGGCAAATTACTATTGTTTTAATAAGCTTTCTTTATTTTAAGATGTCACCACACAAAAGTAATTTCTAAACGAAAGGTTTATAAGTAACCTAGGATACTTATATATAAAGTTTGTTGTGAAATTGAAGAGGGGTAAATTTAGGGGGCTAAATGGTACAGGCAGAATACATAAAAAAGTGTCCAGAATGCGGAGGTTCTAATTTACTTATTCAGAAAGACAAGGGAGAGGCTGTATGCAGAGAATGCGGTCTGGTTATTGAGGAGAAGATGATTGACTTCGGCCAGGAATGGAGGGAATTCTCTGATGAACAATCTTCAAAAAGAAGAAGAACTGGTTCTCCTACAACATATACAAAACACGACAAGGGACTTGGAACAGATATTGGACAGAAGGGTGATATTTATCAGCTTACTGCAAAGGGCAAAAATAAATTTTTAAGACTAAGAAAATGGCAGCACAGGATAAGCACTGCACTTGAGAGAAACCTTAAGCTTGCACTTGCTGAATTAAAAAGAGTAAGCTCTTATTTAAAACTTCCAAAATCTGTTGAGGAAGAGGCTGCAAGAATTTACACTTTGGCTGTCCAGAGAGGGCTTGTGAGAGGAAGATCTATGGAGAGTGTTGTTGCTGGATCTCTTTATGCATCATGCAGGAGACACGAGGTTCCAAGAACACTTGATGAACTCAGCGAGGCTTCTGGAATTGACAAGAAAGAGGTTGGAAGAACATACAGATTTATAACAAGAGAACTTGGAATACGAATACTGCCAAGCAATCCGGTGGATTACCTTCCAAGATTTGTTTCTGCCCTGAAATTAACTGCAGAAACGCAGAGCAAGGCTGTTGAAATTTTAAACAAAGCAAAGGAAGCTGAACTTACATCTGGAAGAGGGCCTACAGGAATTGCTGCTGCATCTTTATATGTTGCTGCACTGATAAACAACGAGAAAAGAACACAGAGAGAGGTTGCTGATGTTGCAGGCGTTACAGAGGTTACAATAAGGAACAGATACAAGGAATTGCTGAAAGAGCTTGACCTCAAGGATAAAATAAAGAAAAAAATACTTAAGGCTATTGGAGATGAAGAGAAGTAAATCTTAAGATACAAAGGACTTAAATCAACTTTTTATTGTTAAGATACTGGTGTTTTATGTTCTAAAAATTTATCGATAAATTAAGTAACTGCTTGATTATTTTTACCACTAAAAGATTACTATTAAAACGATAGTTTTAAAAAAGTTACCTCTCTTTGTTTAAAATGTTATTAGAAGAATTGGTTTCAATTGGATTTGGAATAGAAGAAGCTCAAAAGTTAGCTGAAAGTAATGACTTTCATCATAAAAAGAGAACTAAACAGGAATTAATAGAATTATTTAATAAAATTTCTATGGTTTATGATTGCACTTTTGAAGAAGTTAAGAGAGTAATACTAACTCATCCTCCATTTGCAGGATATGACCATAAAAGAGTTGTAAGAGAAGGAGTAGAAGTTTATGGAGCTGATAATGAAGAGAAAGTTAAGAGAGCAATACTAACTCATCCTCCATTTGCAGGATATGACCATAAAAGAGTTGTAAGGAAAGGAATAGAAGTTTATGGAGCTGATAATGAAGATAAAGTTAAGAAAGCAATATTAACTCATCCTCAATTTGCAGGATTAGACCATGAAAGAGTTGTAAGAGAGGGAATAGAAGTTTATGGAGCTGATAAT
>CAYXPX010000005.1:0-29154 GCA_964467335.1 Candidatus Woesearchaeota archaeon
TTGAAAAGATATGTTACATTAATAAATATTTGTTTTCTACGAACGCCAAAGCCCTAATATTCTGTGTCTTAATGTATCGCTGTCGCTCATTAAATAGACGGATTCCAAATTTACTTTTCTGACAAAATTTTTTAGAACTTCATAACTCAAAAAGAGCATAACACTGTTAGACGAGATATTACTCGGCAGGCTCAGTGAAATAATCACTTCTTTTTGATTAAATTTGCTAATTTAACAATTATTGTTCTTTTAGCTTTGTCCTCTAATTCTTCTTTTTTATAAGAACCCCAAGAAAGCGGTGGTTGATCCATACTTCCAAAATTTACTATGATATTTATATTACCGCCTCTTTCTACAAAATAGCTAAGTCTTACTAAAAATTTTTTTTTATAAAATATATTGTAAACGCTACCTCCTGGTGCCCTTGTTTTTTTATATCCCAATTCTAAAGAAGCAGCAATTTCCTTAAACATATTTTCTAGATTATTTTCTAAAGACAAACTAATCACCATTCTCTCTTTTAAACATTATTCTATATAAATCTATCTAAACTTGGCTCTGTGTCTAGACTCAACACAGCTCAGCCTTTTTTAAATAATTTTACATATTTAATCTGGGGAATCTTACTGCTATTCTTAGGGGTTCGGGGGCGAAGAATAGCAGACTAATTATCTCTTTTAGGCGGGAATAAAAAGCAAAACTTTATATAGTATTGTCATATTATTTATGACAATTGATATAAAATGTATGACAAGACAGAAATTAGGATTTTGGAGCTGATTTATCTTAATCCAGGAATTCACAAGAGAGAGCTTTCTAAACAGCTAAAATTGGGAATGCCATCAATAGATTATGGTCTTAAAAAAATAAGCAAATTGATTAAGCATAAAAAATCAGGGAATCAGATCAACTATTTTTTAGATTACTCAAAAGAAGAACTAACTCCATTGTTAAATACTGTCGAGCATTCAAGATACGAGCGACTTCCAGCAAAAGTAAGATTATCTATAAGCGATTTCTTAAAAGTATTAGAGACAAAGCCAATAATCGCTGTTATTTTTGGTTCTTATGCTGGTGGTACTTACACTAAGAGTTCTGATATTGATTTTTTGCTAGTTTTCCAGAAAATTGAAGATTTTAAAAAAATTGAGAATACTGCAAAGAAAATAAGTATGAAAACAAATACGCAATTGAACCCCGTATATCTTAGTTATCAAGAGTTCAAAGAATCTTTTCACAACCCAACCAAAGAGTTTTTCAAAAAGCTTAAGAAAGACAAAATTGTTTTAATAGGGATTGAATGGTGGAGGCAATTGGTTTATGAAGAAACCTAATTGGAAACTTTGGTTAAAGGACAAGAAAGAATGTAAGTTTTGGCTAGATAGCTATATCAAAAAGAAAATTCTCAAAAAAGTTTCTGATGAATCAAGACTCCATATTAAGAGAACAGACCACAATTTGACTTTTGCTAATTGGATTATTGAAAAACACAAGGATGAGATTCCTGAAATGCTTGGTGATAGCTTTTATGATTGGGTAATCAGCATTTATTATTATGCAATTTATCATGCTGCTCTTGCGTTGATAAGTAAAGAAGGGTTTACGTCAAAAAATCATTCTGCGACACTGGCTTTTTTGATTTATCATCACTATCATTCTCAGAAAGCTTTGGAAAAGGAAGATGTGGAACTAATCGCTAGTTCTTTTGACAGGGAAGATATTGAGACTCTTGGTGTTTCAAAAGAATTACGAGAAAAGGCTTGTTACGATGTACACGAATTATTTGAAAGAAGATTAGCGGAACAGATTAGAGAGCAAGCTGTTGATTTTGCGAATAAGATTAAAGATTGGTTGAAATGATTTTATCTGCTTCTTTTTACACCAATCTTTGGGCAGTATTTATTTACAGGACATTTTGAGCAAAATGGAGAAACAGGCACGCAGACATTCTGCCCAAACTTAACAAACAAATCGTTAAGATCATGCCAGTGTTTTTTTGGAATTATTTTGTAAAGCTCCTTTTCTGTCTGTTCAGGCATTTTTGTTTTTACCCAGCCTAACCTGTTTGTCACCTGATGCACATGGGAATCCACAGGTATGTGCAAACATTTATTGAAGCCGTAACACATTGTTATCCCCATTGTTTTTCTTCCCACGCCTTTTAACTTAAGCAGATCTTCCTCACTGCATGGAACATTTCCATTATATTTTTCTGTTAAATCCCTGCACACATTCTTAATATTTTTTGCCTTTGTTTTATAAAATCCTACAGGATAAATTAATTTTTCAATTTCTTTTGTTTTTAATTTTAATATTTTTTCAGGTGTATCAGCATTTTCAAACAATCTTTTTGAGGCTTTTGCAGTAACTGCATCCTTTGTTCTTAAACTTAGCAGACATGATACCAAAACTTTAAATGGGTTGTTTGTGAGATCTGCCACTTCAGTGACTATTGGATTCTTATATTTTCTGCATTCTTTTTTTATTATTTTCAGCACTATCTCAATGTTTTTTGGTTTCATCTCACAACAACTGTCTTTATATTACAAAATTCAAGAAGGCCGTACCTACTTAATTCTCTTCCAAGACCTGAATCCTTAACACCGCCAAACGGAAGCCTCGGGTCTGATTTTACTGTATCATTCACAAAAACAACTCCTGTGTCAATATCTCCTGCATATTTTTCAGCTCTTTTAATGTTATTTGTCCATAAGCTTGCTCCAAGCCCAAAATTTGTATTGTTTGCTTCTTTTAATGCTGCAATATTATCCTTAACTTTAATGATTTCAAACAGCGGACCGAAGGTTTCTTCTCCAATAGATTTTTTGTCTGCTGATAATACTACTGGATTAAAATAAAATCCCCTGCTGAACTTTTCGTTTCCACGATACAAGATTTTAGCCCCGCTTTTCACAGCTTTTTCAACCTGTTTTTCAAGTTTTAAAACCAAATCGCTTCGTGCCATGGGGCCTATGTCTGTTTTTTTGTCTGCAGGATCGCCAACCTTAAGTCCTGAAATTATTTTAATTATATTTTCTGAAAATTCATCAAATTTTTCTTTTACAACTATAAATCTTTTTGCAGCTATGCAGCTCTGGCCTGAATTCATTGTCCTTGCCTTCACTGCACTTATGCATGCTGAATTTAGGTCTGCGTCTTTTAGAACAATAAAAGGGTCAGAACCGCCCAGCTCAAGCACAATCTTTTTTATATTCTTTCCTGCAAGAGCGCCTATTTTTCTTCCTGTTTCAACGCTGCCTGTAAGGGAAACACCGTCCACTTTTGGGATTAAATTTTCAATTCCTGTGCTGTCTGTTATTACAGACTGAAAAATACCTCTGCTTATATTTTCCTCAAAAATTTTTTCAATCTTAAGGGAGCATCCTGTTGTTATGGTGGAATGCTTTAAAATAACAGAGTTGCCTGCGCATAATGACGGCACAGCAAACCTAAAAACCTGCCAGAAAGGAAAATTCCAAGGCATTATCCCCAATATTCTGCCGAGAGGATCAAACCTTACATAACTCTTCCTGTATTCTGTTTTTACTTTTTCTTTATCTAGAAATTCTGCAGCGTTTTTTGAGAAATAGCTGCACAACCAGGCGCATTTTTCTATTTCTAAAATGCTTTCCTTTACAGGCTTTCCCATCTCTTCTGTGATTGTTTTTGCAAGATTTATTTTGTTTTTGGACAAACTTCTGCCAATCCCAGCAATAAAACCGGCCCTTTCATTTACATTAACATTTTTCCATTTCTGAAACGCTTTTTCTGATTTTTTCAGCGCATTATCAATTTTTACTGAAGAGAATAAACTATAAGAACAAATTTTGTTTTCTGTTGCCGGATTTATTGTACATATCTGCATTTTTTAATTTATTTTTCTGCTGTTCTGATAAATTAACATTTTTCTTTTTGACAGCTCTTTAAAAAATAATCTGTGCGGTACGCAGGATTCAGGCGCAGTTACTCCAACACCACTTATATTTTTGCCGTATAAAAGCTGCGCCATTATGGATATTGTCATTCCTGTATTTATGTTTGAACCTGCAAATTCAAAACCCTTAAGGGTCTTTGTTATACATTCCATACTTATTGTTTTGTAATTATTTTCTTTTTTTCCACTGATTTTTACCCAGACATTTTCTATCTCCTTGTAATTTTTAGGATGTTTTTCCCTTTTCAGCACCTCTCTTGTAAAGTCAATCACATTTATTTCATTTCCATTTATTTTTATTGTGCTGCCAGAACCCAGGCCTAGATCAATCATAAGCTTGAGCATCTTATGAGAATGCTCTGGGAATCCTGCTGTGTAATGCACATTTTTCAGGCCTTTATTTTTGAAATATCTGCTGAACGTAAAAACTTCTGAATGTACTATGCAATATAAAGCCTGTTTTCCTACAAACCTTATATCTTTAGTACCCTCATAATAACATGTGTTGCTTTTTCTGAATTTTCCACCTTCAAGAACAACAGGGGGAGTTGTAAGCTCGTACACAATACTTTCTATTGAATACGGGAGCACAAATTCTTTTATATTTGAGTCCCACCCGAAGCCAACGTCAATATGATCCACAGAATCAAGCTGCGAAACTGCGTGGGAAGCCATTACGTTTGCAATTCCGGGAGTTGATCCACAGCCAAGAAGAGCTATTAATTTTTTCTCTTTGAAATCTCTGCCGAACTCATACTGCTTTTCAGTCATTTCCTGCAGGCCGCCAAGATCAAGATAGTGCGCATTTGCCTTCAAACATGCTTTCATAACCTCTATATTAAGCCTTAATTCTACACAGTTCAAAACTATTTTTGCGCCTGATTTTTTTATAATTTCTGCTGTCTTTTCAACATCCCTTACGTTTACATACTTAAACTTTGCATTCTTGTTTCTTAGGACATCCTTTATCCTTGAGGAATTTCTTCCGCATAGTAGAACAGAGTAGCCGCATCTAAGCAAATCCTTCGACGCAATACTTCCCTGCTCTCCTGTTGCTCCCAAAACAATGAAATCAAATTTCATTTTTCACTCTCTTGTTATTCAGATAAATAAAAATACCCCTTTTTGCAAGTTCTTTGAAAAATTCAGCTTCCGGAATTACAGACTCTGGAGGGAAAACCCCAAAATCTTTTATTTTGTTTTTTGCAATCATCTGCGAAACTATTGAAGGAGGCACTCCTGTATCCAAGTCTGCACCTATATTTTTTCCGCCCATTCTTGAATCAATAACAATTTCTCTGCTCTTTTTGTTTTTAATTCCTGAAACAACAACCCTCATTACTTCATGCTCCTCTCTTTTTTCCAGAACAGGCTTTGGAAGTTTTTTCAAAACCTCTGAAAGCGCAATTTTTGGAACTAGAGATACACCCTTTACTTGTATCTTTCTTTCTGCCAAAAAACCAAGCTTCTTAAGAGACAAAATCTGGTCCAGCAACTCATCATCAAAAGAAACCTTGAATGAAACATTGTCTGCTTTTAATGTGTACGGCAGAGTTGCAATTTCAGAATGTATTGAATATAATATTTTCTTTTTTCCTACAGGCTCCGGGAATCTGTATTCTTCAATACCTGAAATAGGATCAACAAAAACTGTTTTTTTGTTTCTGAAAACTGCAGGCTTCCATAATAGCTCTTCAAACAATGTCTGCACTGAATAAGGAGGAAAGAAAGGCGGCTTCTGACTGTATGAAGAATAATCGCAGTATGCGACTTTTATTTCAATATTTTTTATTTTGTCAAAGAACCCTGAGGCATATTTTGCAAGAATATTTGTTGTTCCAGGACATGCGCCCATACCTATTACAGCAATTAATTTTTTTTTCTTAAATATGCTGTTCAATTTCAACTGCTTTTTTGTGTAGTGGTACAACCCGCCGAGATCAATGTAATTTGTGTTTGTTTTTAGGCAGGCTTCCATAACCATCAGATTATACTCATGATGGACTGCGTGTATCACAACATCGATTCCGCTTAATGCTTTCACCAAGGTTTCTTTTTTTGCCACATCAGCATATCTTGCTTCTGCCTTGTTTTTTGCAGCAATATCCCTTACTGATTTTAGATCCCTTACAAGATAAACAACCTTTCCCTTGTGGGTTTTAGACAAATCTTCAGCTATTACTCTGCCCATTGCTCCAAGGCCGAGAATTCCAATAGTGTTATTTTTTTCCATAAATAGTATAATGCCAGGATTTTCTTTTATCCCCCTTTAAGTCTATATAAATATGCTTAAGCGTTGTATACTCTTCAAGGGCATACAGCGAAAGATCCCTTCCGTGGCCTGTCTGCTTTACTCCGCCATGCGGCATCTCTGAAACAAGAGGAAGATGATCATTAATCCAAACCTCCCCAAATTTTAAATTGTTTGCGAATTTCATCGCCCTTTGAATATCTTTTGTCCATACACTTGATGCCAAGCCGTATTTTATATCATTTGCCAATCTTAATACTTCATCTTCGCTCCTAAACTTAAACAAGATAATTACCGGGCCGAAAATTTCCTCCTGGCAAAGGTTTGAGGAATGTTCAATGCCTTCAATAATGTGTACTGACATCATCCATCCATTAATTTCGCCGCCACTGTATATTATCCTGCCCTCTTTTTTTGCGATATCAAGAAACCCAGAAACTTTTTCAAAATGCTGCTCTGAATTCAAAGGGCCCAAATCAGTATTTTTATCCAATGGATTTCCATACCTTACTTTTTTTGCCTCTTCTTTTAGTTTGTGCACAAATTTTTCGTATATTTTATCATGCACATAAATTCTTGCTGCTGCAGTACAGTCCTGCCCTGAGTTTATTATGCTTGCAACAACTGCTGAATTTACTGCTGCATCAAGATCTGCATCTTCAAACACGATGAACGGGGCTTTTCCTCCGAGTTCTAAGTGGACTTTCTTTAAATTCTCAGCCGCATACCTCATTATCTCCTTTCCTGTTTCTGTGTTTCCTGTAAGCGAGATCATGTCTATTTCCTGGTGTTTTGCAAGCTCAACTCCAACTTCTTTGCCTGTTCCAGTTACAACATTTATAACGCCAGAAGGAAATCCTGCTTTTTTTGAAAGCACTGCCAATTCTAAAGTTGTCAGCGGCGTTGATGATGCCGGCTTTATTATTATTGAATTCCCTGCAGCCACAGCAGCAAGCTTCCAGCATGCCATCATTAACGGATAATTCCACGGCGTGATTGCTGCGACAACACCAATCGGCTCTCTCCTCAAAATCGATGTTCCGTCTGCGCTGTATTCATAAGCTGACTTGCCTTCAAGTATCCTGCATGCGCCTGCGAAAAATCTTAAGTTGTCTATTGCAAAAGGGATATCACCATCTGCTGCCATCTTTATAGACTTTCCCTGGTTCAATGATTCAAGCCTTGCAAGCTTTTTTGAATTTTTTTCTATAAGACCTGCAAACCTAAAAATTACAGCTGACCTTTCTGCAGGCGTCATTTTGCCCCAAACTTCAAATCCTTCTCTTGCAGCGCTTACAGCTGTGTCTACATCATGACTATTGCTTTTCTGCACCCTGGCAATGATCTTTCTTGCAAACGGATTAAAGACATCAATAAATTCCCCAGAATTAGAGCTTACTTCTTTTCCAGCTATGTAATTCTTATATTTTTTCATCCTCTTTTTAGATTTTTATGATTTACTTGTTTTATAAATTCTTCGCTAGCTGACTGAACTGTGTTTTTTGAATGTTTAAAGTGATGCTGGGCGAAGTGGGAATTGAGTTTAACGATGTTATGCGTCTTTTACGAAGCAAAAGTTTGAAGGCTTAGCCTGAAAAAGCCAGAGCCACAAAAGATATAAACAAGAAAAACTACTTATTTTTATGGAAACAATAACAATTAATAAACAAGCAGTAGACGACCTCTTGAAAATTAAGGGAGAGTTTGATGCTGTCGTTGAATCTATAGAACTAATGTCTAATCCAGAGTTTATGAATTCCTACAATAAATCTAAAGAGCAAATTAAGAAGAGGGATTTTGATGACTGGGGCGAATTATAAAATACTGCCAACTAACAAATTTCCTATTATAAAAATCCTGTGCTGCCTGATTCAACTTATTCAGAATAAATAAGATCCATCTGCAGACCAGGAAACCACCTTAAATTATCTGGAAAATATATCTTTACATCACGGCATGGAAAATGGAATGGAAGCTTTCTTTTCTGCCTATATTTATAATAATTTCGCAGCAGGTTGATTATATCACTGTCAGCAGTTGCTATTACAACACCGGAAGGACTTTGATCCAGCAGAGCATGACTCACAAGGCTGGCATCAGAATATGATTCTTCAGGCTCTGAAAAACGCTTGTGAAACCTGCCATCAGACGGCATGTAAAGCTGATTTTCGCACATAAACCTGCTAACCTCTTCTGCCTCTGGGTGAGATGTACTGTGCTTCTGCAACAATTGGTTTACTCTGCTGTGACAATCAATAGCCTGCGCAAGAAGCGCGCTCTTTTTTCCTTTACGGTGAACGCTATTACCAGACAGATAGTCCATTGCACGCCTAATATGCAAAAGATAAGCTTCATGCTCGAGAACAATCTCATGAGTAGATTTAATGGCTGTGAATCTTTCCAGCACTTTCTTAAGCCCAAGAACATGCACTGCTTCCCTGTGGAGATGGCGGATGCTGACTCCTGAGAAACGCCTGGCACTTCCAAGCAGATGACCCAAATCAAAAACAGGGTAGTCCGTGCGCTGTACAGAACGCTGTATCTCAGCTATATTATACGCACGGTTGATTATGCAATTATCCACATAAATCTGATTTCCCTGCTGTGCCAGTTCTTCAATAGTCATGCTCTGCTCCATTTTAATGGGCAATAGGCAAAAAGTTAAAAACATTTGGTTTAAAAAAACAAACAAAAAACTATATAAATGATAAGCAACTCTTGTTTATGTCACAAAATGGCAAGTGGTTGTATTCACAAACATTGAAAGAATTCTCAGAGATAATTTAAACTTCAAAAATTTAACTGATAGATATTTCTATAACCAACAAATTTTTATATCAAAAACAGGAGGTAAAATATATGGCGGCCGTAGTATAGCTTGGTTAGTATAGGAGACTGTGGGGCATTTCTGCAGATATCTCTTGACCTGGGTTCAAATCCCAGCGGCCGCTTTATTAATTTAAAACAATGAAAATCGAAAGAGCAAAGGGAACATGGGAAATAAATCCTGAACAGAAGCTAGTCAGGAACAAAATACTAGATGTTTTGCTAAAAGTGTTTGAGCTATATGGATTTCAGCCTCTTGAAACACCAACACTGCAGAGGCTTGATGTTCTGGCAAGCAAGTATGCTGGCGGGGCAGAGATACTAAAAGAAACATTCAAACTAAATGACCAGGGAAACAGAGATCTGGCATTGAGATATGATTTGACTGTACCTCTGGCGATATATGCTGCATTAAATCCCAACATAAAACTTCCTTTCAAGAGGTATGAAATTGGCAAGGTGTTCAGGGACGGGCCTGTTTCATCTGAAAGATTCAGGGAATTCTGGCAGTGCGATGTTGATACTGTAGGCAGCGAATCAATGCTTGCAGATGCTGAAATAATAAATTTAGCTTCCAGGGTATTCAATGAATTAAAATTAAAAGTCAAAATTAGAGTAAACAACAGAAAGATACTTGACGGCCTTATGGATTACTGCAACATTCCTGGAGACAAGGCTGAGAGTGTTATACTAATAATAGACAAACTTGAGAAAATCGGCGTTGAAAATGTTAAAAAAGAGCTAAGAGAAAAAGGCTTTGAAAACAGCAAAATCAACAAACTAATAAATTTAATATCACTAAAAGGAAAAAACAAAGAGAAGATTTCAAGAATTAAGAAGTTATTAACTGACAACAAAGGCATTGGAGAAATTGAAGAATTATTAAAATATGCCGCCAAAGCAGAATTTGATCCCGGCCTGGCAAGGGGGCTTGCATATTATACAGGGACTGTTTTTGAAATTTTTCTTATAAATTCAGACATAAAATCTGCTGTGTGCAGCGGCGGGCGCTATGACAAGATAATAGGAAATTTTATAGGCAATAACCAGGATTATCCGGCTGTTGGAATCTCCTTCGGTCTTGACAGGATTGAACAGGCATTGAAATTTGATGAAAAGACAACAACAAAAGTTTATATTATTCCGATAAAGCAGACAAAAAAGGCGACTGAATTGGCCAATGAATTAAGAAACAACAACATAAAAACTGACATTGACCTGATGAACAGGGGTGTGTCAAAAAATTTAGATTTTGCTAATACTCTAAAAATACCATATGTTATTTTTGTAGGCGAAGATGAGGTAAAGAAGAAAAAATTCAAGCTCAGGAATATGAAAACAGGAAAAGAGGAGATGTTAAAAGCTTCTGAAATTATAAAAAAACTGAAAAAATGAACAGGTGGAAATGCACTGTCTGCAAATTTATCATGGAATCTGAAGATGAACCTAGAAAGTGCGTGAACTGCGATGCAGAATCCCACAAAATAAAACCAAAATGGAAACTGCTGAAAAAGAGATTTGAATTTATAGACTGATCTTATTCTAGAATTTAATTTTCTCTACGGCTTCTCTAAAACCATCGTCTGTACTTTCACCCTCCAAAAAATCAACTTTTGTTCTTTCAAACACAGTTTCAAGGACATTCCATGGTTTCCTGTTGCAGCCTCCAGGGTTTTCAGCCCTCAGCTGGAGTATAATTTTTGAATCATCATCCTGCCATATACATGCATCAAGACTTTCTCCTTCAAACGTGCAGTACGACCTTATCCTGAATTTTTTAAAATATAGAGGCGTAAGACAGTATCCATCGCCGCCTATTTCACCTGTATAAATAACTGCCATATGCCTGCTCTCTGCCCTTACTGTGAATGTTTTTTTGAATAATTCCGGCGGTCTTCCGCTTCCTATGCAGTATGGTTTTCTTTTTTCAGCATAGTAGTCGAGAAGACCCCCATAGCATTCCTGCTCTCTTAAAGGAACAGCCGTGCATGATGGCAACAGCACTGCCAAAACTGCTGATTTAATGCCCATTATTTACACCAACCCTGATTTCTACAAGCCCCTTGCCAATTCCAAGCTCTTTCCAGTCCAGCTTATTTTTATTAAGATATTCAAAAAAATCATTCATATACTCTTTGTGGGACACTGTGTTATCAGCATAAACAAAACCTTTTTTGACTAATCTTAAAGAATTTACCAGATATTCCCTGTATTCTTTTTTCATGGCATCTATTAATACAAGATCAAAATTTTCATTCATTTTTCTTAAAATATCCTTTGCGTCTCCTATTAATATTTTTATATTACCTGATTTATATTCTATAAAATTACTTTTTGCTATCTCAGCTGCAACTTTATCTATTTCTATTGTTGTAACATGCTCTGCTGCTGCTGAAAGCTTCAGTGCAGAATAGCCGTTAAATGTCCCAATTTCAAGAACATTTTTCAGCTTATTGTTTTTTATGGTTTTTGTTATATATTCTATTGACTCCCTGCTTATATTCATTTCATGCCTGTTCTTCTCCAGTCCGCTTAAATCCATTATACTAATAATATGGTAAAATTTAATAATGCTACTAATTTTTTATCTGGATGAAAAACTTAATTGCAATAAGCTTTTACAAATACGTTAGTTTAAGGAAGGTAAAATCTTTCAGGAATGAACACCAGGAATTCTGCAATAAGCTTGGAGTAAAAGGCAAGGTTTTGGTTTCAAAAGAGGGAATAAACGGCGCTGTTTCAGGGACAAAAGAGCAAATAACAAAATACAAGAAAAAACTAAAATCTTACAGGGAGTTTAATAATATTACATTTAAGGACACTGCAGCTGCATCACATCCTTTTAAAAAAACAATAGTCAGGATAAGGCCTGAGATAGTAACAAACAAATTTAATGCAGATATAAAATATGCAGGAACATACATAACTCCAAAACAGCTGAAACTAATGTATGACAACAGCGAAGATTTTGTTATTGTGGATGCCAGGAATGATTATGAGTGGAAAATTGGAAAATTCAAAAACGCCATAACCCTGCCGATGGATGTTTTTAGAGATTTTCAGCACAGCATAAAAATGCTTAAAAAATTCAAAAATAAAAAAATTATCATGTACTGCACAGGAGGAGTAAGGTGCGAAAAGGCTTCTGCACTTTTAAGACAAAAAGGCTTTATGGATGTCAACCAGTTAAAAGACGGCATAATAAAATTCATAGAAAAATATCCTGACAGCTATTTTGAGGGAAGATGCTTTGTATTTGACGACAGGCTTTCGATTCCATCCGGAAAAAATACAAAAGACATTTCCTTGTGTGAAAAATGCCATATACCCTGCGGGGAATATAAAAACTGCAAAAACAAAAAATGCGACAGGCTTTACCTGATGTGCGATTCGTGCACTAAACAGCAGAATTATACATGCTCAAAAACGTGCAAATCAACTGCCAAAGAATAAAAATTTGAGGATTAATCAATGCTTGAAAAATACTGGAGAAATGTAGGAATAAGAAAAGTAACCCAAAACACACCTAGAGGTGAACACCAAGAATATCTTATTTATTATAGAAAAAACTTATGGCGTTATGATGTGCAATTTGAAGATGCAAATTCAAGGCTGGCAGTTATTGAAACAGTCAGGAAAATTCCGCATAAAAAAAGGATTTATATTGGCTTTGATCCTGATGATGAAAATGAACTGGAGAGACTGATAAATAAAAGAGTTCGAAAACATTAAAAAAGGTGAATTGAATAAATTGCTTAAATAGAATTTATACTCTACTGCTTTTTTTTCCATTTTTTACCTACAAAATCAACCCAACCAAATAAATAACGAAGCCAGATACCAATGGCACAGTTATGTTATCATCTATTACTGTCCCCTTATATATCCTTAATTCAAAAGATTCAACAAGCATGCCTATTATTGAAGCTATCAACGCTCTTTTGTAGTCAATAAAAACCATGGCTGCCAAAAATGAGAAAATAATTGCCATAATTGTTCCATAAACTGTCTTTCTATTTTTTGTTTTTTTAAAATATAAACTAGATACTGAGCTTACCGCATCACCCACAGTCAATATCATCAAGGCTGCAAGTGCAGTATTTTTTTCAAACAACAGCAATGACAAAAAAGCTCCTGATAGGAATGTAAAAACGCCTCTTGCTGGAAAAGTTCTTATGTTATAAGGTCTTTCAAAATTTTTTAAAAATATACCTATTAATGGAATGTTTGTTTTTCTTGACAATAAAGAAACAACCAAAATTAATACTATTAGTGCTGCAATAACTGGCAATTTTATTATATCCAAATATATCAAGAATATTAATATCAATCCCCCTACAACATGGAATATCTTCCTCTTAATTTCTAATGTCTTGTTTTCCACACCAAATAATGTTATATTATATTATTTAATAATTTCTATGCTTTTCTTCTAGAACGATTCCAATCTGTTCAACAACCTGAATTTTAAAAAAAATAAAAAAAAAGAAATAAACGATTTTTAATTGCTAATAGCCATAAGCTTATTTCTTATTTTTCTTAAGTTCTTTCCAAGCCAGGGCAACTGCTTCAGTATGCTTCAAACCTGGATTTTTAGCTTTTAGTTGTTTAGCAATTTTTTGTACTTCCTTTAACATACTTCCTTGTGCCATAAAAATTGTATGAATAACCCATTTATATTACTTATTGTTTATATAAAATACGAACTTACATGAATTTTTTACTTTAGCGTTACAACCAACAACCATACCAAATGCAAGACAAATATTTATAAGTCATAAAAAAGCCTGTTTAGATACGCCGAGGTCGCCTAATCTGGTATGGCACAGGATTGCTATAAAATTCCTGTAAACATCCTGCGTCCTCACGGACTTGAGGGTTCAAAGGAATCTTTCTTAAGAAGAAAGCTTCAGCGAAGAAAAGATTCTGAAAGTCCCTTCCTCGGCGCTTATTTTTAGGAAGATTATTAAATTTTTTCATATTCATTAAATTATGCGCATCGGCTTTATAGGAAGGCACAGGTTTCTTGAGATAGTAAGGGGTGAATTTGAAAACGAGCCTATACTGTTTGTTGATGGCATTGAACATATTATTAATGGAATTTTAAATACTTCTGAGATTGATGTTTTCAGATTTGATCTAACAACAAGACAGATGGCATCAGACTTGCCAAAAATAAAAAAAGTTCCTGAACAATCTATAATCTACACGAGGAGAATTATTGCTGCTTTAGCTTTTAATGGGATGCTGCCTGAAGAAAGGAAGGATAAGGTTAATGCTGCATTTGCATATGATAAATCCGGCAGATCTGCGCATTTTGCTGCAGTTCAAAGCGATGGAAAAGAAAAATTATTCTGGCATTTAAGATCAGTTATATCAAAAGGCAGAAGTTCAGGTCTTTATGCTATACTTAACAGATCTTATGATGCACATGTTTCATGTGTTTATGGCCTTGTCGATGCAATAGGAGCAAGAGGGATAATGAAATCAAATCCTGAATATGCCCCAAGAAAATGGAATATGGGCAGGCTGGAAGAAGAAACTAGAGAAATCACTAAAAGAGCAGGTGACATGATCCTGAGATGCAGAAATATAAGCAAAGAAATCAGGCAGCTATATGGAAAAGTTATGGCCCAGATATAACCCTAAATATTTGCGAAAGTTTTTTAACCAACCTAATTTTCATTCCAAGCATGGGAAAGAAATACAGGGTTGAACTTGACAGGGAGGTATGTATAGGCGCTGCTGCATGCGTTGCTGTTGATCCAGACAACTGGACGATTGTTGAAGACGGCAAAGTAGATTTAAAAGACAGCATCAAAGACAAGAAAACAGGATTTTTTGTCAGGGATATTGACGAGAGTGAACTAGCAAGATGGAAAGAGGCAGCTGAATCATGTCCGGTCACTGTTATCCATATTACAGATTTGGAAACTGGAAAGAGACTGATATGAAAAAAGAATGCCCAAAATGCAAAAGCAAACACATAGATGCTGCTGAAATAATGGGAAGCAAATTTTTAATCTGCTTAAGCTGCGGATATGATGAAAGCGAAGATGTTTTTGAGGTTTATCCTGAAAGCAGAGGCAGCAAAGGCGGAAAAGGTTCGCCCTATAAAAGAGGCGGGCCGATGAGAACGTCAAAAAAATAGATTTTTTAATATTTTTCCATTTAGTCAGTCTTTCAGCAAAAATTTATCCAATTGAGATTTTGCTTTTTCTCTCTTTTTCTGATGTTCTTTTAAGAAAGCGTTAACCTTTTCTATTAAAATCTCTTTTAATTCGCCTGTTAATAATTTTCCTGACAGGTAATCATCATATATTTTCTTTAGTTTTTTGTCATCAGGCTCAAAAAGCATTCTTAACCACTGATAACTTACATCCACATCCGGATTTCCGCCTTTTTTCCTGTGTTCTTCAACAGTTGCCTGGCCGCCTGAGAATGCGTATTTTTTTATTTTCTTTTCTACTGCTTCTGGATTTTCAGTTAAAGCTACGTAAGATAATGGATCACTACTGGACATTTTTCCGCCTTTTAATCCTGGCATAAATATATTATAAGTGGAACTTAATGGCATAAACTTATACATTTTCATCCTATTCATAATATCGTGGGCAAGCCTTATGTGGACATCCTGATCTGCGCCAACAGGCACAATTACTGGAATTTGTCCTTCAAATTCTTCAAGTTGAGGATGTAACATGTCTGCAAACTGCACTAGGGAAGATGTTAATTTTCCAGGAGTTATATCCCCATACAGTGCTTTTACTTCATTAAATGTTATGTGCCTTGCGGATGTATTTGCTAATTTATAGTATGCGCTTGCTTTCTTACCATCATCTGATCTTCTACTTTGGAAATAAAAATCACAATTTTTCGCTGATAATCCCATTGCAATATAATTTGTTAGATATTCTTCTACTGCTGTTTTATATAATTCATTCATATCTGGATTTCTTGTGTTGTAAGCTTCAATATCGGCCACCGCTATGTAAATTTTAGCACCTAGTGACTGATAAAATAATATTTGCTGGAATAACATTGCATGCCCGAAATGAAATTTACCTGAAGGCATTAAACCAGTCATCATTACAAACTTTTTCTTATTTTTGATAGCTTCAATTATCTTTTCAAAATTTCTTTGAGAAAAAACAATTCTTCTTCTGAATAACAAATTATCTTGAAATACTTTTGGTAAGTTATCCGGCATTGGACTTATACCAAATTCCCTGATTAATCTGTCGTAATCAACCTCTCCTTTTACTTCCCATGGTGTAACTGTGAAAGCCATTTAGAAATAATTTATCAGCTTGTTTTTTAAACTTTGGTTTTTGCCTATTTTACTTGACAGTGGTGTGTTTTTTTGTTCTTTCTGCAAAAATTTTCAGCTGGCTTTTTTGAAACTGTTATTATTACTATTATTATACAGAAAGGATTATAAATAGTTACTACTTTACAGATAATATCAAAAATGGCAGATATAACCCCTATTAGAAATGTAAGGAATGCACATGGCGTATCTGAAACAGCCGGTATATGGATTGACTCCGAACTCACTGGACATCTCACTTTAAAGTCAAAACCAGTTGAAAGTCTTGCAGGTGATATGAGATCTCTTGATGAAAGATTAAAGAGTGTACAATTGCCACCAGCTTTATCTCATTTTTATATAAGAGCAAGACATTTTGATTATGTTGGTTTAGGAAGCTCCGGAGACAGGCTTTTTTATGTTGAGGGAGATCTGCGTGCAGTATATGAAAGCAGCAGAAATGAAGATATGGGGGTAGCCATCAGTTCTATATATGACGATAGTGCCCTCAAATTTGAAGAATATTTTTTGGAAAAAACAGAATGGGGAGAGGCATGGGTAAAAGTTTTTGATTTTGATAACCGATTTATCGGGGTGCTCAGACCAAGCTATGTTGCAGACTTCCTTAATGCAAATATTGATGTAAGAGATGTTGATGTAAAATTAAAAAGTTTAAGCGCTGTAAAAAATAAGCCTGGAAAATACAAAATAAGCGGAGATATTAGATCAACAGCAGACAAACACACTCTTGAAAAAATAGACGGATGGTTTGGCAGAAAAACTACAATAGTTCATGATGATATAAAATTCTTTTTAGATTATGCAAGAGAGGTGGGTTTTGATATTGTTTCATATGCCAAGAAACCAGAGGGTTATGCATCACCAGGAGAGAAAACTGTTGTACTTCCAGTGGGCACGCCTGCTGGAAAAAACTTAGAAACTGCTAATAAAAGATTATCGCATGAAAGTAGTTCTGGAAGAAGATTGATTGCTGATGTAATTGCTGCTTGTGCAGTTGTTGGTGCTTTATTGGGCGGAATATATGCTTCATCTGAAGATGGATGCAGCGGATGTAAATCAGAATATAAAATAGTAAATAATAAAAAAATGCCAGAGCAGACTGTTCAGGAAGAAAAAAGAGCGCAAGAGGCACAGCCATCAAAAGATAGTTTTGCAAGACCTGAAAAAACTGCAAATAAAAAACCAGCGACTGATGATAGGCCTATAAAAACAAAACCTGCTACTGTTAAGCCAAGAGGGACAGTGCCTAGAAAAGTAACAAGAGGAAAACCTATTGCTAAAAGAAGAGCAGCTGGTGCTGCGGAAAGAAGAAATACAGGAAGTGCTGGTACTGCAACAACTAGAGAAACAGTGGCAGCACCTGCTGGAAAATCTTTTACATACCTGCCTCCTATAAGAGAGGGCGATCCTTTTTATGATGAATTTAGGGATAATATTGATGATTATCTGCAGGACTGTGTTGATGAAGGGGGATCTGGCAATGAGGGAGCATTTATTCTTGATTATGTTACAGATGTTTATGGAAATATTACAAGAGCAAGAATAAGAGAGGCAGTTTCAGGAAGGCCAATACCAGCAAAATGCTCTGAGGGGCTTATGGAAATAATAAAAAGACAGAAACTTGAAACATCATCTGACGGATTATATACAAACAAAGAGGTTATAGATTTAGGAGGAAAATAAAAATGGCAAACGGAAGACTTGGGTTTAGGGACAGATTTGGGAACTTTTGGGTTAATCACAAAAGAAAGGTTTTAGCTGGAGCTGCAGTTGCAGCTATTGGAGGGGCAGGCTATACTGCATACGATCACTTCAACAGGCCTAACCAAACTGATATTACCCAAATACCAAAAACAGATACAACTAAAAAAGCAGATGTTAAAGATATAGATGATGCAAAAAAAAGATTTATGTATTCAGGAGCATCACAAAAAAATAAACCAGTCATAAGCCTTGAGGGAGAGGTAAGATGCTATCACGAGGATGAGAGAGGCACAGCATTGCGTGAATTAAGAATGAATCCAAGATTAAGCTCTGAAGATGGCGGAGAGGCATCACTTAGCTATGATGATTTAGTTTTAAGAGCTGATACTGTCTACAGATGCAGCGTTTCAAACAGAGATGAATGGATAGGCCATAATTTTAGTATTGGAGAACAGAGATATTTTGTGACAATGGAGGCAGTGATGGCTGACGGAGAAGACGGAATTTATCCTGTTCGTTCATTTGACTTAAGAAAAGAGGCAGCAGGATTTAAAGTTGGAGATGCAGAAGGCAAGTATGGTTCTGTCAGGTTTGCTGTAGGAAGGTTGCATCCTGGCGTTTACAGGGCAAACATCCCTTTGTTTGGCAATGTAGCAGATCCTAAAACAGGAGAGGAGAGGGTGTTGTATCATGGAACAGGCGTAGTAAACTTTAGAGTTGGGGATGCAATTCAGGAAACAGCAAAAGATATTCCTAAAGAAAGAGGCAGAGTAATAATCGGAGAGAGAGGAGAGGCAAGATTTGAAACAGAACTGCCTGGTTTTGGAGGGGGCTGGGGGGACAGCAATCTTTAAATATCTTTACTGTAGTGTGATAACAAAATGAAATCAAGAATATTATCTGCAATGTTTGGAATAGGAATGGCATTAAGCCCTGTTAAGGCAGAGGCACAGGCATCATTAGATCCTGCTGTAAGAATAGGGCAGCTTGAGGAGCTAGTTGTACTTGATGATTCAACTGAAACATGGGAAAAAGTTCTTCATGTTACTGATGCTGGAAAGCCAGGAAACCCCGCCTATGTTGGATTAAAAAGTGATAAATTTACTATAGGCTCAAAAAAGGCGCCTAGATTTAACGGAGAATATAAAAGAGATGAATTGCAATACTGCATAATTGACAGGGATCCTAAACCAGACAGAGATCCCCTATGCGATAAATTTCCTAAAACTGGCCGTGTTGAAATTCCAGAATGGGCTACTAATGGTTATTTTACTTTTTTTCTTGAGGTTCCATCAGATACAGACCCAAATAAGGTAGGAAGAGCTGATGAATATTTAAGACTGCGAAAACCTACAGGAACAAGAAGATTTACAAGGGCTGGATCTGCAGTGGCTTCAACACCAGTACCAGCAGAAGAAACTCTACCTGCACCTTCAAGAGAAGAAGATAGAAGAACAGTACCTGGGGGAAGAAGATTTGATGAAAGAAGGGATATGACAGATGACAGAGGCGGGGGAAGAATAATTGTTTCAGGAGCATATGACACATCAGAAGGTGCAGAGGCAGAAATTGGAGATATACCATTAGAAAGAGCTGCGCCAAGAGTACAAAGAGAGGGAATTAATTCTTCAGCACGCTTAAGAAGTTCTCCTGACAGTTCATTAAGAACAACAGATGCTGAAAATCCAGGGGGTTCCCAGATAGTAAGTTTAGACAATGCTGTAACAGGGGAATTAGCTTTAGGATATGATGCAAGAGGGGGAAGTGCAGGAATATTTGGAAGCATTAACAGAATCAGAAGCGAGGATCTTAAACTAACGGATCTATGGTTTGGAATTGCTGCAGGCGTTGACGGCAGTTATGGGAGAAGAAATGAGTTTTATGTCAGGGGAAATGCAGGCCCTTATTTCCATAGAATGGAATATTCTGTAGGCAATGCTTACTCTGTTGAACAGAAAAACAGAAGACCTGCAGCAGCATTTGGCGGCTCGCTTGAGATGCCAAGATTAATTTTGAACACTGATGTTTTTTCTCTTGGTCTTTTTGATGAGTTATTTGCAAGACAGCTGAATGATTTGACCAGCGAAAATGACGGAAACAAGATAAACTACGGCAGCCAGACAACACTTGTAAACAGAGTCGGACCTAAATTTGGCTTTAGAGCGGGAAGATTAAATATTGACTTAAGTGCAGGATGGGAATATGCAAGACTTCCAACAATAAGACCAAACACTGCAAGAATACCTGAAATGCCACTTAAGCAGCAGCCTCTTGCTGATTATCAAACATTGTCAAATGATGTAAAAAGAAGGCCTTTTTTAGGGCATCAGCTTGTTGCTTCCCTTGATTTCAGAGCAGGAAATTTAAGCGTCGGCGGCTTTTATTCTCACCCTGTTTCAGGAGACTTAGAGAGAAATGCTATTGGTGTTTTTGTTGGATACGGCAATAATTTGAGACTTGGATATGAATTCAGCGATGATTCTGTTGAAATGGCCGGAGAGAGAAGGAGGGAAAACACATCACATTCAGGGATTATTCAGGTTGGGACAGACTTTGACAGGCTTTTGATTCCAAATTCAGCTATTGCACCAAGCCCTGTTCTTAGGTAAATTTTTATAATAGCTAATTTATATTTTTTTATGATTGTTAATGCAGTGTCATTTCTTGGATCAATAATTGGTTATTTCACAGGCAAATTTACAGAAGAGGAACTTAAGCCTGGAAGAATTTATTTTGAAATACTAAAAATTGCTGTTTTAATCCTGCTGGCAGCATCTGCATTTTTAAAAGGCTTTAACATCCTTTTTTTTATTATCGGGCTTATTCTTGGATTTATACTAAGATATGAATATTTTTATTTTGGAATTTTATTAGCACAGAATATAAATTTTCTTAATGCAGGACTGGTATTCATTTATGGACTGCCTTACGGCACGCTTGCATTTTATAAAGAAAATTTTAGAACTTTGTTTTACTCTGCTGTTTTTTTTGCTGTTGGATCACTTGCTTTTTTTTCAGAATATTATCTTGTTTCTCTTGCTGCTGGCGGAATGATTTCTGTACTTGTATTTAATATAATTTCTTTTTACCGTAACGTGTAATCACTGAAGGTGCGAAGAGTTAGGTTTTGATGAAAGTACATAAATTTATTAATATTATCCTTTGTTATTTAATAAATGATGATGAATTATAATCAATTATATGCAATTGTAGATGGTGTAAGTTTAGATGAAAATTCTTTAATAAGTTATAATGGTATTGAATTTATAATAAAATATTTTAATCGTAAATGTGAATCTGATTCTACAGCTATAGCTTGGATGCAACTAACAGAACCTGGTAGGAAATGTTTGGTTCTAATTGCAAATGGGTTAACAGAA
Source organism: Candidatus Woesearchaeota archaeon (assembly GCA_964467335.1). Lineage (GTDB taxonomy): Archaea > Nanobdellota > Nanobdellia > SCGC-AAA011-G17 > GW2011-AR18 > CAYXPX01. The sequence continues at coordinate 21,426 of CAYXPX010000005.1, forward strand.
AATGAAAGAAGATTAAGTTTATTGCATGAAATTGTAGAAGTATGTTTAATGCAGTACCATGGTTATAAAAGAGAAGGCGCTCACGAAATTGCATTAATGCATGAAGCGAATTATACTCAAAGAGGACAACAAACACCAAAACCTAATTGTGTATAACGATGTTATAATCCCGTTAGGGCTGAATTTTAGTGCAACGTTCCGAAGGAAAATTTTTTATTTTGATGGGTGCGAAATGTATAAAAATAACAACATTATCTTTGATTTATGGATATTATCTACACTATACATGCTGAAGAACAAATACAAGAAAGAAAAATAGAGAGGGTGTGGGTTGAAGAAACTATTAAAGGTCCTGATTATACTAAGAGAAAGAAACCTAACAAGTATATTGTAAAAAAGAAACTAAACGGCAAGTCTATTGAGGTGGTTTATGTGAAAGAAAGGTATATAAAGGTAGTTACCGTATACTGGTTATAGAATATGGAAATCAAATATGATGCTGATGCTGATGCAATGTACATAAGACTTAGAGAAGGAACTTTTCATCATAATAAAAAATTAGATGACAATACGATTATAAATTATGATAGAAATGGAAACGTACTGGGAATAGAACTTCTTTTTGTTAAAGAAAACAACCCGCACCTACTTAGAGATATATCTGTAAAACAAGTAATTACAGCTTGAGAGCGAGAATATTTCTTTTAATATACTTAAATGGCACCTAAACCTGAACTTTTTGGCATTGTTTTCCACACTTAGGCCTATTATGTGTATTTTTCTATTATTTCCAGACATTCTTCCAAAAAGCACAAGCCTTAATAATTTTTTTAAATATTAAACTTTATGCTATATCTAATAGGAACTGGACTTGGGAATGAAAATGATTTAACGCTTAATGCACTTGATGCCATTAAAAATGCAGACTTTGTCTATCTTGAGAATTATACTTCATATTTGAATTTTAAATTAAAAGATCTTGAAAAATTAACAGGAAAGGAAATAATAGCTGCTGATAGGAATCTTGTTGAGAATACAGATGAGATTGTGGACAATTCTGAAGATGGCAATGTTGCTTTTCTTGTCATTGGTGATGTTTTTTCTGCAACAACACATGCAGACATTTTTCTAAGGGCGAAAAAAAGAGGCATCCAGTGCAAAGTCTTTCATAACTCCTCAATATTCACAGCTGTCGGAGACACAGGATTGAGCCTCTACAAATTCGGCAGAACTGCATCAATACCATTTGAAAACGAGAACATAAAAACGCCTTATGAAATCATGGAAGAAAACGGAAAGATGCATACACTAATCCTGCTTGATTTAAAGCCTGATGAAAACAGGTATATGAATTTTAATGATGGATTAAACTACCTCATCAGAAATGGTTTTAATGCTGAAAGAAATATTGTTGTGTGCACTGCTTTAGGCACAGATAACAGTGCAATAAAATATGGGAAAGCCAGCGAGCTGTTAAACTGCAACATTGATGTTTATCCGCAGTGCATTATTGTTCCAGGAGAGCTGCATTTCATAGAAGAGGATTTTTTGAAGCATTACAGCAATCCCTGACTATCTGGAAATTCTAGAAATTGTTAATATTATTAACCAAAAAGCTTATAAATTACCTTTATGTTAATATAATTAACATGGCTGAAAAAGAGGTTATAGAAAAGAACCTGAATGAATACTTAGAGATTGCAAGATATTCATTTAGTAAAAAGAAATTCAATACTGCAGTCACCTTATATTATAAATCCCTTGTTGAGTTGTGCGATCTAGAACTGCTAGGCAAAGCAAATAAGATAGGAGCCAATCACACAGAACGTTTCGAGCTTCTTCAGAGATTTTCACCTGAGCTCTACAGGACTGCATCAAAGATGTTTAGGTTTTATAGGGATTCCTACAATAAAGAAATAAAAGAAACAATTGCAAAACTTATCAAGGAGGAGGTGGAAGGTTGCATAGACAAATTTTTTCAGAGATCAAAACCATAAAAAGATGGGTAAAGAATAACAAGATTTTTGATGTAATACTATTCGGCTCATTCGTAAGAGGAAAAAGCCTGCCTAATGATATTGATCTTTGCATATTAATAAAAGACTCAGATGAGAAAAAAACTCTTGACCTAGTGGATTCACTCGCCCAAGTACTCAAATATTCTAAATTCAAATTTCAAATAAATATCCTGACATCAAGCGATTTTACGAGAGGCAATAGCCTTGCAAAAACGCTTCTTAACGAAGGATTTAGCGTAAAAAAAGGAAAGAAATTCGCAGAGATATTCGGGTTCAAAAATCAAAGCTTATTTACCTATTCCTTAAAGAATTTTAATGATTCAGAAAGAGTTAAGCTCCATTACCTCTTGAATGGCCGATCTGGTGCAAGAGGGATACTAAAAGAAATAAAAGGGTGCCTTATCGGAAAAGGCGCTATTATTGTACCAACAGAAAATGAAGATTTTCTTAAAGAGGTATTTGATAAATGGAAAGTAAATTATAAGGCGGAACGAATCCTATTTTGTTAATATTATTAACGAAAGCCGCCATCCTCAACCGCCTTGTTAATATCATTAACAATATTGTGTGGAGTACCTAATTCCAGTCAAACAGCAATCAAAAGGTCAGGCTTTTACAAACAGCCAGTATAAGCCTTAATGTGTGATTATAATACAATTTGACAGCAAGCGTCTAGTGCTGCATTTCATGGAAGAGGAGCTTTTGAATCTATATAGAAATTTTTAATAAAAATCAACCAATAACTCAAATTGTTATCAACATCAGAAAAATTAATGTTAGTTTATATAACAGAGATGTCTAAAGGATGATCATTTGTTATATAATATAACATAATAAAATATACTTAAAATTTTAATCTTCATCAGCAACAATGAGCGTGCTTGTCTTTACTACTCCTCTTACTTTCCCTATTTTTTCAAGCGCAAGGTCTTTCAGATCAATCAGATTTTCAGCCTTTACGACAGCGATTATATCATACTCACCGTAAATGATATGCACGTTCTCAACCTCATCAATCTCTGATATGTCCTTGGCTGCCCTGCTTACTTCAGCTCCTTCTATTGCTGTAAGAACATACGCCTTTACCATTATTTTTTTGTATTTACAACCTCGTATTTTGTGAGATTATGATTAGGTATAGAGATTACCTCATTATTATTTGTTTCTATTTTGGTTTCCAAAAGGTTTATCCCTACAACTTTTCCCTTAATGACCCTGGTTTCTATTATATCATTCTTTTTTATTTTTTTTGTTTTTAAGATATAAATGCCCGAAACAAGATTTGGAAGCCAGTCCTTGAATGCCAAAAATACGAATAAAATTACAGCGACTAAAACAATTGCAAATAATGCCCACAATATTTTTGTCGGAATACCAAGGATATCAAGAAGTATTATAAACATTATTGTGTAAACAAGATACTTTGCCAGATTTGATATGTGTTTTTCAAGGTTCCACTTTACCTTAAGCTGTTCTTCTGTTACCCTGTTTAACTCTGCACCCTTTAATATTCTTTTTATGACATTTTTTACTATATTCCCAATTATAAGGCCGAGTATTATTATCAGAAATGCTGCAAGCAGCTTTATTATTGCTTCAGAGTATTCTACCATACCAATTATTAAATTGAGAAGATTTTTAAGTGTTTTGACTGATGTAAATCCTGTAGCCTGAAGCCCTTGCAATTTCCTTCATATTGCCAAAAATTTCAAGCATTTTCCTTGACAGTTCTTTTCCTCCCTTGTTATGCCTTGCCACAATCTGGAGTGTGCCATTTTTTTCCAGATGTTTTTTTGAATCTTCAATCAATTTAAAGCATAATTTTTTTCCTGCTGACTGGGGGGGATTTAAAAATATTGAATTGAACATTTCTTTTATTCTTTCGAAACTATCACTCTGGATAACTTCAGCTTTTAGTTTGTGCAGTTTTAAATTTATATTTGTTATTTTTACGGCTCTTTCATTTATATCAGAGAAGACAACTTTTATTTCTGGAAATGCTATCTTTAATGCAATGCCAACAACGCCGCAGCCGCAGCCCAGATCAAGTATTTTATCATTATCTTTTATTAATGATTTGTTTATCAATAATTTTGTGCCTTTATCTACCTTATCTGCTGAGAACAATCCTGAAGCTGTATAAAATTTTATTTCTTTTTTTCTTAAAATCTCTTTTATTAATTTGATCTTTAATTCAGACTTTGGATATTTTGAAAAGTAATGTTCCATATCCTAAAGCATATACCAAAGAATAAAAATGTTTTTATACTGAGATTCTGCAGATTTGGGGTGGCAAGCAGTAGAGATCAGACTGTTAAACGAAGCGGACTGGAAGAGCTAGTTGTCAGAAGAACCCATGGAAAGAACCTTTCTGTTATTATGGGTGATGTTTTATTCAAAGATTTGATAACATGTATACAGGAGCTTGTTGCAAATTCATATGACGCTGATGCTGAGAGAGTCGATATAATTTATGATCCTGAAAAAAAAGCAATGTCTGTAACAGATGATGGCATAGGGATGGATTTTGGCGGACTAAACTCTTTTTATGGCATGGGAGACAGCCCTAAGCTTCATAATAACACTACAAAAAAAGGAAGAAGAATGATTGGAAAATTTGGAATTGCCTCGCTTGTTTTGAGAACCCTTGCAAGACATTATGTTTTAGTTACAGAAAGAGACGGTGTGCAATACAAAGTTGAAGAAACATTGTCTGACGACGATGACGATACAAAACCAATAACTGTAAAAAAAAATAAAAAAGATGATGTTTATCATGGGACAAAAATATATATTGAAAAATTAAGGTTTTTGGAAGATGGAAGAGATATTGATCTTAAGATCCTTAGAAGAAGACTTTCTGTGGAGATGCCAGTAAGTCCTGATTTTGCCATTTGGTTGAACAGGGATGAAGTGAAACCGAGAGTTGTTGAGAGCGGGATAGAATATCTTGTTGATATTGATGATCCTCTTATCGGTAATGTAAATGGTTCTATATGGTACTCTCCAAAACTTGGTGAAGAATCTGCCGGAATTTATATTAAAGTTCATGGAAAGGCTGTTGGCGGGACAAATGCTGAACTGTTGGGGGGCAAATTAGCCCTATTAAATAGAGTGTTTGGAATTATAAATGCAGACGGACTTGATAGAATTGTTGCATTTGACAGGGATAATTTCATTAAGGACCATCCCAAAATAAAAAAATTACGGGTTTACCTAAATGATATCCTAAAACAAATAGGACAAGACATTGGAATGGAGGCAAAAAATTCTGAAATAAAAAAGGCAAGAAAAACAGTTGAATCCCTGAAACCAGACATAGGAGAATTTGTTGGAATAATTATGGGAACAGGGGAGTATGAAGTTGTTATTGATAGCAGCATGTCAAAATCAGATCCTCCAACAAGACTTGATGCAGATGAAAGAAAACTTTACATTAATCGGCATTCTGATCATTTTTCGTTTGGCCGATATGCAAAGCCAGATCTTATTTTAAAAAGATTTTATGAGGCAGCAAGGCGTGCAATACTTAGAGAGATAGTTCCTGACAGCTCATCTAAAATTTTAAGAAGGCTTGAGGAAGCTGAATCAGAGTCCCATACAGAAGAGCTAAAAAAATTTGAAACCCAAAAGAAAAAAAACATATCACTCAATGATATTATTTCTGATTCTGAAGACAAAGAAATAATTTACCGAATAAGCCCTGCAAGACTTTACACTGAGTCTGAAATAGCAAGAGTATCAGATCTAAATATACCAATACTTCAGAGAGCTATTGGGTCTAATATTTTAGGTTATAGAAAAGATAAAATCCTTGGGCAGGATGTACTTAATTTGCTTGATAGAATAAAAGGACATGTTGCATTGTTTGAAGCCATAAGAAGGGCATACCCTGAGAATAATCCTGGTAACTATAGCAATATTGAAGATCGAACATGCATAAAACTTAACGAGGTTGCCAAAGGGAGGGAATTGCCGCACTGGATTAAAAACCTTGCTGAAAATGGGCGGTCTTTTTATATTATTAGAGAAAATGATCTTGACTCTTTTAAGTACTTTGTTGACAGGGGAGAGTTTCTAGGCAAAAGCAATATCATAGGAGAAAGGTTTTATCATTACAGAGATTTAAGCACAAAAAAAGGAGAAAGTAAGGGGGTTGTTATATATATTGTTGATATCCTAGCTGGAAGTTATGATGTTATAAGAGAAGTTGTCAGGCATGAAACTGAGTTTTTGGGCGATGAAAAGTCAAACAATGTTAAGACTGCTTCTTATTTTGCTAACTATGGGGGCAGAAAGTATGTGGTGGGAATTCTTGCAGGCAGAGTTAAAGATCTTGCAGAAGAATTTAAAAACCAAGGATTTAAAATGACAGACATAACTGGAAAGGCACCTTCTTCATTATACCTTGGAGTTTCTCTGCAAAGAAGACCATCACTGCCCCTTATACAGGTTAAAGAGTTCAACGATCCCCTTGTTGATATTCTCAGGCAGATTGCAAGCACAAAACAATAATATTTTTATAGGGGCAATTTCTGCATTTCCAACATGAATTTACAAGAACAACCCTTGGAAGGAATAGCTGCTGAAGCCATCAACCCTGACAGTATAAGAAAGCTGTATGCTTCTGCAAGATGTTACGAGGACGATACCTCGGAATATAAGTACACCGGCGATTCATGTCTTGTTTATATTCTGGGAATGCAAAGAATAACTGATTTTAATACTGCATCTCTGCTAAGCAGGGGTTTACTTTCCTGCCTTAGAGAGGATGATGAAACTTTTCCTGCAGGAATACGCACAAATTCTTATTTTGTGAATTTTGCTAATACAAACGGCAGTTTTGTGGCAGGCGTACTTTACGGGCAAAGAAATCAAATCAAGTGGTTTGCAAGAATGCTTGAAAAAAAATCTTTCACAAAAATTGAGCTTCCTGATGAAGTCATAAGAGATGTTGTTTTTACTGCAAAAAATCAAAGGGCTACAATTCTCCCATTGGTTCAGGCTGAAGAAACTCTGCCTGAAGCTTACCGCATATTATTGACTTATCTTGAAAACAATACTACTAGATAATTTTATTAGCTAATTGATTTTCTGAATATTATGCCAATTAATGCAGGTTATGAATACGCAGAAGCACAGAAGAAAGTAAATGAAGCCAAAACTTCTGATGAAAAAATTAAAGCCTTTGAACATTTATTATCTGTTTCCCCAAGCCACAAAGGGGCTGAGAAATTAAGGCAAGAAATAAAAACTAAAATCTCTAAATTAAGGGCAAAAGCAGAAAAAGACAGAGCAAAAAAAAGCAGCGGTTTTAGTATAAATGTAAAAAAAGAGGGCGCAGCGCAGGTTAGTCGGCCTTCCAAACTCAGGAAAAAGTTATATATTAAACAGACTAACAGGGGCAAAAGTTGAAATTGCTGATTATCCTTTCACAACAAAAATGCCTGAAGTCGGAGTTATGGATTATCACGGGGTAAAAATACAGATAGTAGAAATACCTGCATTTTTTGATGGTTTTATGGAGAGTGGGAGCGGGCCTGCACTTATGGGTGTTGCAAGAAGCGCAGACCTTATCGCCATAATTCTTGACGGGACGAGAGACTGCCATGAGGATTTAGAAACAATAAAAAATGAATTTGAAAAGGCTTTTGTTAAACTTAAAAAAATAAAAGACACGCCTGATTTGGAAGAACGGCATTTGGCCGTGG
>CAYXPX010000006.1:0-15599 GCA_964467335.1 Candidatus Woesearchaeota archaeon
AGGAAAGCAACATCTGCCTGGGATGCGCCTGTACTCATGTTCTTAATAAAATCTCTGTGCCCTGGTGCATCTATTATTGTGCATTCAAATTTTTTAGTGTCAAACCTCTTGTGGCTTAAATCAATTGTAACTCCTCTCTCTCTTTCCTCTTTAAGGTTGTCCATTACAAAAGCAAACTCAAAGCCGGCCTTTCCAACCTGCTGCGCAAGATCCTTGAGTTTCCTCATGTCCTGTTCAGTAATGCCTCCAGAATCAAATAAAAGTCTTCCAACTGTAGTACTCTTTCCATGGTCAACATGACCTACAAATACAACATTTAAGTGTGGTTTTGCTTTAGCCATACTAATTTCCTTTAAGTATTTAAAAGTGGATTGGCCATGTCTTTATAAAGATTTCGCCCAGTTTTACGTTTTTTTCTATAAAACCAATAATCAGCATCGCATAATTTAGAAAGTCCCTTAACAATCTTCTCAGTAGTTACATAAGTCAGATCATAAGATTATATATCTTTATAGTATAAATAAAGAATTCATAATATACAACCAGGAATAATAAATATATTAGTATTATTTATTTTGGATTTATTAAATTCCTTTAAACCAACTAACAAAGCAATTTTTGGTTTATATGAATCTATAAAACTCCTTAAAGAACGTGTTATTTTAGGGTTTATTTTTGACTCTATTGGAATTTTTTCATCAATAACAAAATCCACTTCTGCTTTTGCAGTTGTTCTCCAATAATTAACTTTGGATTGTTTAAATTTTAATAAGACATAATTCTCAAATATTTTTCCAAATTCATCATTACTGAAATCAAATCTGCCAGACATAAAATTCCTAAGCCCTATATCAATGAAATAAACTTTGGGATTTTTTTTAAGTTCAGTAGTGAGATTTCTATGGAAGGGCCTTATTAATTTTATTATATAACTATCCTCTAAAATTCTTAAAATTTCCTTGACTTCCTTATCATATAGTCCTACCATAGAAGATATTTCATTATAATTTAAAATTGAGGCATTTATCGTAGATAGATATTTTATTAAATCTGAAATTCTTTGCTTATATTTAGAGCCATAAATTTTCACGATATCTTTTTCTATATAAGTTAAAAAAAGATTTTTTAACAAAACTTTTTTATTTTCAATATTTTTTTCAATAACAATTGCAGGGTACCCCCCGTAAGTGAGATAATCAATTAATTGCTTATTTAATTCATCAATGTACAATATCTCAGAAAGAATAATTTTTTTATTAATATCTAATTTTTTATTTTTATAATAATTATATAATTTTAAATCTTTGGATTCTAAAAATTCTTGAAAAGAAAAAGGATACATTTCAAATAATAATACTCTTCCAACTAAAAAAGATCCTATTTCATTTAAATCCAAAGTTGAAGAGCCTGTTATGATTATTTTTATATTTTCAATACCATCATAAATTAATTTTAATATTTTACCAGCATGTTTAATATATTGAACTTCATCAAAAATAAAAAAATGCTTTGTTTTAATTTTTTCCATGTGAAAGTGAACATATTCCAAAGGATTTTTTTCTATTTTTTCTACTTCAAAATCATCTTCAAAAGATATAAAATGTATATTTTTTTTTTCGATTTTTCTATATAAAAGAATTTCAATTATCCTTTTCAAAAAAGTTGTTTTACCGCATTGTCTTGGGCCTCTAATCGCTATTATTTCTTTATGATCCAACCAATTGACAATATTTTCTTCAAATTCTCGTTTTATATATTTCATATAAAATAAAACAAATTGGAGTATATAAATCTTTCTGTTCTAAGGCTATTATTTAATAAAATCTTTCTGTTTTAATAGGGTTAATATAATAAGGTATTTGCTTTTCCTTGCTTTCTTTTACATTAATATCTTATGCAATGCCTTTAAATTCATTTTTGTTTTACCTTCAAAACCATGATGTGTCTGTGAAGAGTCAGAAAATTTTGCTCTTTAAATTATTTTTAATTTATTGTCTTAAATTACTCGCCACCCACATATTCGCTCTTACTAATTTTTGAAGAATAAGTTTTTTTATTATATTAACATCATCCTCTTTCATTTTTGTTTTGAGATGCTATTTATTTATAATACTTTCTTTAAGTTTTTGTATATCAATATATAATAACAAGAGATTTAAATATTTGTAAGTTTTGCTAAATACTATAAAAGAAGAATCAATATTTTTGGAGCATGTGGGAGACAGCCCAAGAATGAGAATTTTGCAGTATTTAATAGAAGGTAAGGATTTTGATTATACACTAACTGATATGCTTAATGCAGGAGTTAGCTGGGGAACACTTAATACTTTAATGCCTAAACTCCTAGAACTTGGTATAATAATAAAAACAAGAAAAATAGGAAGAGCAACACTCTACAAAATAAACCAGAATAATATAGCTGTTAAAGAACTGATAAAATTGTACGATAATCTAATTTTAAAAAAACTTAGTCAGCTAGAACAGCCTAAAAAGAAGATAGAAGTTGAAGCTTAATTGAAAGTAGCCAAACCTTAATTTATCTGCTCTGGATAAAGCGGAATATTATCATGCCTTGTAGTTGGCTCCCATAAAACTATAATTTCCTTACCTGTTTCTTCTTTAAGATGTTCTGCTAATTCATCTAATTTTCCTTTCTCAGTTTTTCTGTTGAATCTTGGAGAAACTGTTTTTGGTATATCTATATCGTAAACAAATGCTCTTGTAAATTTCATTCTTTTAAGAGCTTTAATAAATTCAGGATTAAAGAAAGAATCATAGTTTGAAACATCTCCGCTTGTTATAGCTATTGACAATTCATAATTATCTGAATCTAAAAGGTTTTCAATAACTTCATTATAAGTTACTCCAATAGGAACATTAATTCTTCTGAAAGTTTTTTCATCTCCTGCATCAAGTTTAAAGAATTTCCTGCCCAAATTATAAATTGCCTTTCTTACATCCTCTTGTCTGACTTTTGTAGCATTTGTAAATATAGCAGTAGGTTTTCCAGCTAAAGCTCTATCTCTCTCCAATAATAAATGCCCTACAACTTCTTCTAGCCAGGGATATAAAGTTGGTTCTCCATTTCCAGCTATTGTAACATAATCTATATTAGTTTTATTTTTAGTATGGAACTCTAGTCCTTCTGAAATTGCTCCTTTAACATTATCCGGCGTTAAACCATATTTTTCAAAATCTTCTGCTTCTGCATTGCCTTTAGAAGGAACGCCAACCCTGCAATAGCCGCAAGCTGAAATTGCATATCTTCAGTTCTAAAGGTGTTAAATTTATTCCTAAAGATTGTCCTAGCCTTCTTGATTTTACTGGACCGTAAACTATATTTCTCCATTCTATATTATGATTTGTTTTGATCATTTTACAGAAATAACTACTAGAATATATAATTTATCTCCCTCTAAGTGAGGTGTAATAGAAAGACTTAAAAACTTATTAGATTTGATAAAATCATGAACGAGAAATTACTAGAAGAAATAGGATTAACAAAGGGAGAAATAACTGTATATTTAACATTACTAAAATTAGGAGAGACAACTACAGGAAAGATAATAGAAGAAGCACAAATATCAAGCGGAAAAATCTATGAAATTCTAGACAAGCTAATTAAGAAAGGACTAGTAAGTTTTATTGTCAAGGATAAAACAAGATACTTCAGCCCAGCATCGCCAAACAGAATACTAGACTTTCTTCATGAAAAAGAAAAAGAGCTGAAATCTAAAGAAGAAGAAATTGAGAAAGAACTTCCAAAATTATTAAAGCTGCAAAATCTAGAGAAAAAAAAATATGAAACAAGATTATTCAAAGGATTAAAAGGCTTTGAAACTGCAATATTTGAAGCATTAGAAGAATTAACATCTAGAGATGAAGTGCTAGGAATGGGAATAATTACCACAAAAGGAAAGCAGTATAATTTGTTATGGCAAAGATGGCACAAATTAAGAATTAAAAGAAAGATAAAATGCAAAGCAATATTCTCAGATACAGCAACAGAATACTATAAGAATTTCAAAAAAATGCCGTTAACTGAAATCAGAGTTTTAGAAGGAATAACTCCTACAGCTGTTGATGTCATGGGAAAAAGAGTTTTGATATTAACTCATGGAAAAGAGCCTTCTGTTTTGTCTATATACAATGAAGAAGTAGCACAGTCATTTACTACATTTTTCTATAATTTGTGGAACATAAGTAAAGGATAACAAAAAGTTTTTTATTCTTTTATTATAACGCCCAGTCGACTGGGATCCATACTTAAAGTATAACGCCCCAGCCGGGAATTGAACCCGGGTCTCAGCCTTTCTATAAATATTTTGATGAAGCTTTTTTCAAAAAGTTTCCGACAGGGCTGTGTACTAGCCACTATACGACTGGGGCAAATACAAATTTTTAGATAAATATTGTGTTTTTAAAACTTTTTAATTTATATCTCTATGTGTCTCATACATAAAGGCCGCATCTTCATTGACCTTTTTTAAGGCCTTTATAATCTCCATGAATATGTCACTTGAAGTCACCTCATCCCTTTTCTTTATCCATTTTTTAATTTCACCGGTTACTGTATCAGCGCATTTTTCAGCCTCTGTCTTTTTCATATGGACATTAAGGCAGGCAGCAAAAGTGGAAGCATAAACTTTTCTCTCATCAAAGTGTTCTTCATGTCCCTTTCTTTTTACAATGTGTTTCATTTTTCACCTCATCCAAAATTTATTATCCCATTGGCAATCAATATCAAAAGCCAGCCCATTCCAATTAACAAAAGCCCGGCAAGCAGTCTCATGTAAGGTCTGTTCTCCTGCTTCCATCTTTTGACATCATGAAGTTTTTTTCCAAATGCAACCATAAATAAAATTATAATCAAAGGAGCAACAAAAATTATATTATAAAAGACTAAAAGCAAAAAAGCAGTAAAGTCAAAGTACTGGCTTAGCAGTGTTATTATTGCAAGATAAGGTGCGCCAGTGCACGGAAGCTCAACAGCAGCCACAAAAGCACCAAGGAAAAAAACGCCAAAATAAGTTACATTGGAAGTATAATCATGAAGTTTTTTTGCAAATGTAGTGGGTATCATGAGTGAAAACCATCTTCCATACCAGAAATAATCCTTGATTTCAATCAGGCCCGCAAAGACAATCAAAAACCCGACAGTTATTGAAATATATTCTGTAACAGCTAAAGGAAGAGTAGTAAAAAAATAAGTCAGCCCAAGCCCTGCAATTAAATAAACAGAAAAAACAGAAAAAACATAAAGCCCGCCGAGAATAAGCATTTTTTTAACAGACTGATGGGCAGATAACAAAACAGAAAGCATCAAGATCAAAACTCCGATGGCGCACGGATTTATAGAATCAATAGCAGCAGCTAAAAAAACAGTTCCAATTGTCGGCAATAATGCCTCAACTGCCATGTTTCACCTCTGTTAGATATCCCTGTCCAGCTGCCACCTCAAAAGTTTTGCATACCTTGTCAGTTTTATTTTTATCAGCATCAAATTCAACAATTATACAGTCTCCTGGAGGCACATTTGGATATGGACTTAAGACATAATTTTCAAAATCTTCAATCTTTGCCTGTTCATATTTCCATTCTTTTGTATCATCAGGATTCAGTACATTATAAACAAAAACCTGCAGTTCTCCAGGCTTGCCATTGCACAAATCTCCGTTTTTAACGCTGAAAATTCCTCTATTTATAGGCAGTTCCAGTAAATCTTCGTCAAGAGTGCCTCCGACAAAATAAAAAAACCTGCGAAGGCTTACATGATTTTTATTGATGACAACGCCCTCTACATGTATTCTGTCATCGCCATGCTCATGAAACACAGGACTTCCTATCCTGTTTGAAAAACCTTCAGGATTAACCAAGTCAATTCTCTCGCCGCACGCCCATATCTCAAAATCAGCATGCCAGTGCACAGGTCCTCTCGTCTGTGACATATAATTAAGATAAATTGTTGTGCCTGTAATATAAAAAGTAACTAAAACAACAGGTATCAATATTAGTAAAAATAAGGCTAACTTTGCCTTTTCACTCTTCCTTCTGTAAAATATAGAAATTAATGTTATTAATATCACAATCGCAGAGCCGGCCAGTACATAATAAACAGAGGTTGATGCAAAATAATCAACTAATCCATCGCTACTGACACTGGTAATTTCTACCTCATCCTCCCCTTCGTGGGCATAAACACTAGAAACAAGCAGCAAAAATGCAAAAATCAAAAAACCCCTTTTCATAAAAATTTACTGAAAAACAGATTAATTAACCTTTCGAAATGTTTATTTAATGGTTATGCCATAAAAATAATGGGTGATAAAATGGCAAAAAAGAAAAAGACAGCAAAAAAAAGTCAGAAAAAAAAGAATGTGTGCGAATTCTGTTAGCAAAAGAAATATATGCGCAGTTCAGCTTCTGATACAGGTTTACGCAGGCAGGCAACAGGATAATCTGAAAGTTCTCTTCTTATATCATCATTCATGTTTCCGCTCCATAAGGCAATTTTCTTCACATCTAAACCAGCATAATTTCCAAATAAATAAACTGCCATTGCAAGCCTAATTCCATCGCCACGGCGGGTCATGTCATTGTCAGTCAGGATATAATCAGGCTTAAAGCCATTTGCCATAATTTCAAGGGCTCCTAAACCGCTGTTGGTAGTTATTACATCGCAATCTTGAGAAAATGCCCTCCTCATTGCTTTTACTAAAGAAATTTCATCATCAACTATAAGCATTTTATTTCTTTCCATAATCTAAACAAAAACAAAAGAAATAAAAACTTAACTAAAAAGTCCACCCGGAGGGACTTTCAGAGCTTTCTTCTTAAGAAAGATTCCTTTGAACCCCCAACCATTTCCGGTTTTTTAAAACTCTCGGGATCAGCTGTCTGTTTTTCATCTCCAGTATAAACCTAAGATCAAACAGTGAATTTATCTACAGCCGAGTACTCTGCCATTGAGCTACGGGTGGATACTATGTGCAACAATCAGGAATTTTTAAATGTAGTGGTTGCAGGATAGAATGGCATTCAGACTATCTTCTCCTGTTCTTATTTTTCAGCATTCTGTCCCTTATGGATAATGTTATGCCTATTAATATGACTGCTCCGCCAATTGTCAAAAAAACTGTAAAGAATTTTTCTAATGCCCTGAATGGAACAGCAGCAACAATTATTCCCCCGTTGATTAAAAGCAAATTTTTAGAGATGCATTTGCTCTTTACGTAAAAAACCAGGCTGATTATAAGCAGAAAGAAGGCAGTTATCCAAAAAGGAACTGCAACCTTTGTCAAAAAAAGCAATGGCATTCCTACAAGAGTTATTCCGATGATTGAAAGCAGTGCAATAAGTCCTAAGCAGATATTATGGCAGACCTGGTATCCACCGAGAAAGCCCATTACTCCTGAAACGCTGCTTGAAATTGAAGCTAATTTTGCCTTTAGTAAATTTTTTATTCTCATTTTTTATCTAATGTTTTTTAGCAAAATCAGTTATTGAATCTAGCTGTTTTTGCAAATCTCCATCGCTGTCAGTTATCAATATTTTGTCCAGGTTATTAAATACATAATTTTTAAAATCTGAAATTTCTTTTCCATTTGCATAAGCCTTCACTCCATCCGGAAGTTCTAATTCAATGCTTTCAAAGAAAATCCACAAAGGAACTCCGGTTGCATGCATATGAAGAATATCCCCTGTTTTTTCCGGAGCAGGAGCGCCAGAATCTACGTGTATAAAGCTGCTTACAGAGGCGCCGGATCTCATTCTAGTCATATGGTCCATCCCATTAAAGTCTAGCAGCTGTCCGTTGATATAAATTTTCCAGTCTGCATGAATATGCTGGGATTCTAAAACCCCAATAGTTGACTGTGAATCCATATTGCACTCTAATTGTCCTGAGTCCATACACATTTCAACAGGCATGCCGCACGAATCACATTTGCCGTCATTGTTTTTGTCCATAAATTTCTTGGCAAGTTCTCTGTCAAAAGAAGTAAAACTCATTCTGCTCATGGTAGGCACATTTACATTTGATGTATGGTATGTCTGGTCGCTGCTGTCTGAAAAAAAGATTGATCTTGTCGTAAATGCCAGAACAATGACAGCAAAGGCCAAGATTATGTATATAAAACTCATTGCTGCTTTTTCTATTTTCTTCTCTCTTTTATTTTTTTTTACTTTTGATTGAATCATTTTCTCACGCTAATGCACGTTCAATAAACATCTTGTCGTTATTTTTATTATACAGCCTTAAATTTATTGTTTTCCATTTTATTACTAACTAACATCTATATTTTCCCCATAAGGATGAATTAATTTCCATCCCTGGATAACATCGCCTTTTCTGTACTTTAATGTAAACGTTCCATCATATTCTGATTTTTGGCCGTTTGATAATGTTAAAACAATGCCGTAGTCTACGCCTGCAGTTTCCCCGTCATTGCTTTTTTCTTCAATATTTACTACTTCAACTTCTTCTATGCCTTGAGAGTCTGCGTAATTTTTAAAATCTTGAAGTGTTTTTGCAGTTGGCTCAATTCTCTTAAATCCATCTGAAAAAGTGGCATACATATTCACATAGTCTTTATTGTTCCAGGAATTAAAATATTGCTCAACAACTTCTTTTGGAGAAGGAAATGTATATTCCTCTGTTTTGGGCTTGTTATTTATCCAGATAATTCCTGCTATAAAAATTAAAAACAAAACTGCCAGCCCAATATACAGAATTTTCTTGTTTGTTGCGTCATTTTTCATCTTAGTGTTGGGTTTGCACTACCCTCTCATTTTCTAAATCCCAATATGCTCCTATTAATTCTGGATTGCGCATTACAAGCCAGCCGTCGCTTTCAACTGTTCCAACGCCTTCCCAGACTTGTTCAAAAGAAGGATAATATCCAGCATCGGCAGACAAGATTATTATTGGAACTTTGGTTATGCTGTACTTCTGCAAAAGTCGTTCTCCCTCTGGGGAATTAATGTCATAAGTATTCTCTTCGTCTAGGAGAATTCCAAATCTCAATAATATATTCCTGTTGACAGAAACATTATAACAGTCAGAACAATCGTCTTTAGTTAAATATATTACATCAACAAGTCCTACCACTTTATTCTGTGATAAATCTCTGTAAGGCGGCAAAGTTGAATGAACAGCATAAAATCCCTCTTTCTTAATTGCTCCAGATTGCAATAATGCGTCTTTTATGTCAGGGTAATAGTCTACTTCATCAGAAATAAGAATCGCTGGAATTTCCTTAACGCTGAATCTCTCAATTAATTCCATGCCTTCATCTGAATTATATTCTATAGACTGTTCATTTTGAATAAACATTCCCTGCTGCTGTAATGCTGATGAAATTGGAGTTAAGTCAACGCATTTTTCACAGGAAGAATCAATTATGTGTTTTATATTAACTAAGCCCATTATTTTATTAGCTGACGGATCTAAATATGGTGGAGCCAGAGCAGTAAATATAAAATTATTTTCCTGAATCTCTCCTCTTTGTTCAAAGTAATCAGCAAGTTGCTTTGATTTATTGATTTCCCCGCTGACAATTATTGTTGGCAGTTTTTTAATGTCGTATTTTAAGATAAGCTCCCTGCCATCTGCAGAACTGTCCAATAAAAATTCTTCTTTGGTTATATTGACATTCTGGCTCTTTAATTCTTCTATCGCATTTTCTATATCAAAACATTGATCGCAGTTTTCAGAAGTTATTTTGACAAGTTCTAATTCAGCAGGTCTCAGCTCCTCCCTCATGATTTCTTTTGCTTCTGCAACTTTAATCCCTCTTTCATAAAGCATAAAGCTGTTTAGAATTAACAGGACAACAGCTAAAGCTGTAACTATTAAAAAAATCATATTTGACAAATTCCTTTTTGTTTTATTCTTTTTCATATCTCTGGCTGGATAAGTTGCTGATTAAAAAATAAAAACAGCTAACAGCCTCCTACCATTGAAGGAAGATTTTGTAAGTTAGCTGGCACTGATGGTGATGAGCCGCTACTTGCAGATGCAGCCTTTGCAGCCACGCCGCCTGTAGAAGGAACAATCACTTGCGCACTGGATAATCCGGATAACTGGATTGTCTGCAGTCCGACAGTAAGCAACATTACTCCTATTAGTACAATGACTAAAATTTCTTTTCTATCCATCTTATTTTTCACCCCCTTTCATTTTTATTGAGCCTCCAAAATAATTCTCTCAATGGTTCCTTTTGGATACCACAAGGCATACCATCTTGCCATTTCGCCGTAAATTTCTTCATCTGAGTAACTGCCTCCATAATATTTTACAAACCATTTAGCCATTCCCTGGGCGGCTGAAGAATGGGCGCAGCCGCATCTTGTTATGATTGTTGGATTCTGCGGACTTCCGCAGCAATAATCGCATGTAAACGAATTTACAATTCTGTTCCATCTATCCTGTTCAGCAGAAGTTAGCTGCAGCGAACGATAGGTTGCCCATTTGTGTTGGGCAGCAATCGGATCATCAAAACTTGCTCCTGCTTCCTCTCCATACCAGGGAGTTCCAGTCGGGACAATATTATTCAGCAGATCCTGCACAGCATCGCCTGTAGAAGGAACAACAGACAGTTCGCTTATTGTCGGAAGCGGTTTCACTATTGAATTGTATCCTGCTATCCTTGGCTGCTCTCCATGTGCTAAAGGCATTGGTTTTAATGTGATTTTTGAGCCATACTCAAGATTTCCAAGATTTAAAGTTCCACCGCCAGAATAAACTGATGCAAATGCCTTGGGAATAGTTAATTGATTAAAGAAAAGTAGGACAGCTACGACAATAAGGCCTCCAAGAATATAATTATTCCTGAATAATAAATTTCCTTTGCTATCTTTCTTTTTATTTTTTGCAAAAGGCACTAAGCAGGCCTTGCATGTTCTTGTATAAACACTGTCTGCTTTAAGATAAACAGCTAATCCAAGTAATCCTATAGAAACAGTTTTAAGAATTCCTAAATATGGTATTAAAAATGTTGTTGGGATATTCAGGAAAATTGTGCCGAATGCAACCAGCCCAAGGCTCTGGCATACAGGGCAGATTCCTGCAAAGACAGCAGTTAGTCCGCCTCCAGCAACTCCTGCTGTAGTGAGAGACTGGATCTTGTTCTTTCTTTCATGTCTCCACAAAACAACAAAAATA
This sequence comes from Candidatus Woesearchaeota archaeon, assembly GCA_964467335.1. Lineage (GTDB taxonomy): Archaea > Nanobdellota > Nanobdellia > SCGC-AAA011-G17 > GW2011-AR18 > CAYXPX01. The sequence goes on from CAYXPX010000006.1 coordinate 11,165, forward strand.
GATATTAAAACAGAAGTTACAAATATAAAAAGATAATCCCATAAGCCAACAGCATCCATTCTGTTGACTCCAAAGCCAATAACTGGGATGCGCCATATGCCGTAAAAGAAGCTATAGACTATGGATACGCTTATTAAAGTTATAAAAAAGACTTTTAGATTTCCTTTTAGTATATCAATCGTATGGGTTATTATATTATTACCTCCTCTTATGCTTTTTGTTTTTTTCATCTTATAGGTAGGTTATTATAACTTAAACTATTTAATAAACCTTGCCTAGTAAACTGTTGGGAATAAATGCTTCTCACAGTCAGAAAAAAGAAGATTTAACCCTTTTATCGTTTATAAGAGATAAATTTTATGTTGTTAGATAAACAGAGTATGTTTTACCATTATTTTCTCTTTTAATCATACCCTTTCTCTCAAAATTACTTAAAATTAAGCTAACTGTTGCTTTAGACAAACCGCTCTTTATAGTTATCATATTCTGGGTTATTCCCTCTTTTTCTTTTAGTATATTTAATATTTTTTGTTCATTTGGATCCAGAGTTTTCATTAATAACCCAAATCTTTCCTCAGAGATTTTTTTATCTTTCTCATCCTCTAACCTTTTTAATATTGCCTCTGTACTTCCAGAATTAAATAACAAAATATAAACACCCAGACTAAATAAAGAAAAAAGTACACCAACTAAAAGATGTGTATAGTTCATAACACTGGCTACTCTCTGACAGCCTGGAGGTGACATGCACTCGAGTTGATTATTTGTAGCTGAATACCTGCTAATTATCTGAAACGCAAACAATCCCAAAATAACAGAGAGTACAACTAAAGTAAAACCTATTTTTTTGTTATCCATCTTAGCACTCAATTAGACATAATAGAGTTAAGTTTGCTAATTTAAATATTTATGGTTTCATGGTTTTGTAGTACAATAAATTAAACGCGTCTTCCTATCTTTCCTTTACGTCTACCGCCAAGATATGTTTTATCTAACTCAAGTTCACAATTAAACTTTCTGTGTATTGTTCCATAATCAATATTCATTTCTTTAGCTGTCTTTCTAGCACTTATTTCTAAATAGAAATAGTAAAGTATATCTATATCTTTTCTTATCTTGTTAAGTGAATAATATCTCTTGCAGTGCTTACATTTAACTCTATTATCTTTTAATTTGTATAATCCATAACAATCACACAATATGCACTTCTACATAAGAAATACCTGTCTGACAGTGCTAAAATGCCCCAATCACCTATATTTTATAATATCCTAACTCAGTCCTTGAATCCGAGATATCTCATAAACCATTCAAATAAACCGCTGCTTGAGTCAACTTTTTCAATCCTCTCGCTGTATTTTAAGTTAAGAATCTCTGCAGCAAGCTTCTTGTACTGGACAGCAGCAGCGCTCCTTGGATAATTATGCACAACAGCTTCCCTGTTTGCAATCGCAAACTTGACAGCCCTGTCCTCAGGCACAACTCCGACAACAGGAACCTCAAGCATTTCCTCAATTGCCTTCATTGACATGTCGGCGTTCTTGGCATTTGTCTTGGTTACAACAACGCCAAAGATGTCTTTTTTAAATTCCTTGCAGAGCTTTATGGTCTTTAATGCATCAGTAACGCTTGCAAGTTCTGGATTGGTAATAACCAAAACTTCATTTGCAGCCTTGATGACAGCCATTGATTCCTTTGTAATTCCTGGCGAACCGTCAAGGATTATATAATCACTGTGCCCGTCAAGGTCCATTACTGCACTGGCAAGCTTGTGCGGCTCAACCTTTTTTGCATCCTTTACTGATATGCTCGCAGGCACAAGTTTCAGTCCGCTCCTGTGCTGAAAGACAGCATGCCTTATCTCCTTTCTCCCCCTTAAAACATCATGAAGGGTAACAGGCGCAACAGGAAGTCCAAGATAAACCCCGACGTTCGGAGTCGTAAGATTTGCATCAACAAGAACAACGCTCTTTCCAAAATGATTCAGTGCAGCAGCAAGATTAATAGCGCTTGTAGTTTTTCCAACTCCGCCCTTTGCAGAAATACACCCAATAATCTTTGATACACCCATGATTCTAAAACAAATAAGCGAATTAATAAACCTTACTGATTGTGAATCTGCTTCATAAAAGCAACAAACTCCTTTGTAGTTTCAAGATATTTGTATAAATCATCCACCTTTATGTCAGTTATTTTCCTGAGCTTTACCCTTAAAGTGACATTTTTCCTGAACTCATCATGTGCTGTATATTCAGCCTTGTCAATCTCCTTAAGCAGCCTGTAAAGCGCAATAAATTTCTTGGCAGAACTTCCCAGGATACTGCCTGCCAGAGCAACCCTCTCTTTTATGCTTGAAGGAACTTCAGGAATCTTCTTTTCCATTCTTTTATGCTCGAGAAAATTAAGCATGGAAAATTCATACGCTGCAATCATCCTGCCTATTGCATTTTTCATTACATCGCATGTCCTTGTGTACTTAAGAGAAACATATACAAGATGGTCTGCTCTCTTTAATTGTTCTTCTGCTGTTTCAACATGGTCTTCATACATTATCTGCAAACTCCGTAACAAAGTGTAAAAAAGAACGCACATTTAGTATATAAGATTTGACTATTTCTATATCTACGCTCTTTACCACACTATAATCATAATTGCATATAATAAATTTGTTCATTCTTGAAAATTCTACAGGACTTTCCTTGTGCTGCTCCACAATAAATTTTAGATCCTTTATAGTTTTAAATATTTTTACATCAATCTTCAGCCTTGGTGCTATCTCTTTTTCAAATAAGGCCATTCTAGAATTTATATCATAAGGCACAAAATCTATTTTTTTGTTAAGCCTTTCAGTATAAAAAATAGCATCCATGCCCCTTAGCACGCTCATGTAAAGGTTGTTTATCACAACAACAAGAAGTTTGTTGTCTTTTAGGAGGGGATAGCTCACATAAGCAAGATGGTCTGCAGTGTTGAAAAAATTTCTTGCCTGCAGAACAGCAATCTTAACCTTGTCCATATCAATATAAGGCACAGAAAATATTTAAATTCACTTGTTCTGAAGTTCCACTATCGCAGCAGCAAGATCGCCGTTGTTTTTTTCTAAAGCACTCTTTGCTGTTTTCCTGTCAACATTTGCCTGCTCTGCGACAGTATTTACATCGTCCTCAGTTATATTTGTCTCTTCCTCAATATTTCCTGTAATCTGCAGGCTCTCCTGCCCCATCATGTTGACTTTAAGAACTTCAGGATTTTTTATGACAAGGTTTTTGTCCTTTGTTTTTATCACAACCTCATAAGAATCTATCTTTTCCTGCTTGACGCCAAGCTGCTTCATCATTTTCTCCATCTGCTTTGGATTTATGTTTGGAATCATAACAAATAGAAAAATAAAGTTATATAAAAAGGTTTTTTATTGGATTTATTCTGATTTTGCCCTCTTATCTATCTCAAGAAGATTAATATTAGTAAAAGATTTAACAAAATGCTGTTCCAGAATGTGCTTATCGTGAGACCATACTCCCTCTGCTCGGCAGGCAATACAACATGCTAAATAAGGAACATCTTTAATATCACCTATTTTATCTCTGCAGACTTTAAGAAAATTCTCATATCCTTCTTTTGGAATAATAGTAATATTTTCAAAAATTAAACCTAATAAAATTTCGAATTCTCCTTTTCCAAGATTTAATCTCTTCCTCAAATCTTCTTCATATTTTTGAATCTCACTTAAAATGTAATCAGGAGAAAAAAATTCAAAATTTTTATTAAATAAAATACTTCTCGTCGTTCCTTCCTTCATCAAACAAGCAATGACCCTATTAGCGTCAATAATAAGTTTCATTTACGTAAACCATGGCGTTTTGCAATACCCTCTTTAATTTTTTTGCTGAATTGCTCAACATCTTTCTCAGTTAGTTCGCTCTTTGAAAGAAGTTTATCCATAATCTCTAATTTTCGTGCTTGATTCCACATTGCCTGCCTCGCAACCTCGCTCCACTTAATCTCACCATGTTTTTGCATGATCTGATACAAGTCTTCTGGAACAGCTAAAGTCATATTTGTCATTTTATTTCCTCCAGTATTTTATGTATAATAAGGATTATTACTTATTTATATAGTTTGTGGCAAAACCTGACTTTATTCGCCTTCGGCTCGCATTTTTCCCAAATCGTTTAATGTTCTGCGGAACTTAAACGACTTCGTTAAATCGACACACGGAAAAACTCCGCAATTTGATAACTGCGACTAACATAAGATTTAACGGCTCACTTCGTTCGACCTAAATTTTTTCTTACTACACGATGAGAGGGGGAGTTCCGTAACGATTACTAACATTTTATCTTAGCTTTCCGAAACATTATTAAACATCGTAAAAATAGTAGATAAAAAAGAAAAAAGAAGTGATGTTGACAATTTGTGCTATTTTTCTGGTTAT
>CAYXPX010000006.1:15609-23576 GCA_964467335.1 Candidatus Woesearchaeota archaeon
TTCAAAGAACAACTCTCAAAATGAAATTACTGATGAAATTCCGTCACAAAATCAGCAGGCGCAGGAAGAAAATGATTTAGCATTTAATCTACCACCAGATCAAGATTCACCAGGTTGGACACAGACGGCAGGGCCTCTTGGCGGGACGGTGATTCGGATGGTTCTTCATGAGAGTACTATCTGGGCATCACTCTATTCTGGTGGGATCTACGAACTTCAAAAAGAGGAAGGATTGTGGAAACAGATTGCAATTGGGCGTGGCATACCAGAGAACAGGGCATTTGATATTGTGACTGATCCCAGCAACGTAAACATTGCCTACGTTCCAGAAATGATTGCAGGTTTAGCAAGAACAACTAATAAAGGAAGTAGTTGGCAAGGTTTACGTGATCAGGTGACCAGAGATATTAAAGCTGATATTTTCCATTCACATACTCTGGCTCTTGATCCAGAAAATCCAAAAATATTGTATGTGCCTGGATTTACTGATGATGAAAACAGCGTGCTTGTTGTTTCCACAGACGGAGGAGAACACTGGGAGAAACGCTTTGTTTTTGATAAGTATTATGATTTTAATCACATTTATTTCTATAATTCAAAAATGTATATTGCAACGCATAATGATGGTGTTTTGGTCTCGTCAGACAATGGAAAAAGTTGGGCGCCATTCAACAATGGCCTTGAAAATCTAAAGACTGCCAGGTTCGTGAATTTCAAAAATACTCTCTACCTACTTGGCGCTGAACTCCAATATAATGCCCGTATGGGGGGCGAGTTGTATAAACTGGCTCCAAATGGATTATCGTGGGAAAAAGTACCACAGCTTGAGCAGGTTACTGGAATTGGAACAGATGGCATTACTCTCTTTGTCGGGACATGGAATCCCGATCCAAAACTCTGGATATCAACTGATGGTAATTTATTTCGTGAGACAACATCAGAAAACCTTCCTCCAGCGTGGATCGGAGAAATTGTAAGTCTTGATTCAAAAATATATGTTAGTGTAGGAGGTAACGGCATCTATGTATCCTCAGATAATGGAAATACATTTGAGGAATTAAATCAAGGTTTAATTTCAATAGCGACACGCGAAGTGTATGTTAATCCAAAAGATGAGAACGAAATATACGTCGGAACATGGGATCGGCAAGGTTTTTATTGGTCAAAAAATGGCGGTAAAGGATACAAACACATAGCAACTGATTTTAGCGTGATCACTCTACAGCCTGACCCTCATGATTTTTCGCGAGTATATCTTGGCAGTGAACAATTTGTAGTCGGCAGTGTTTCAAAAGAAGAAAGTTTTTTCAGTGTAAAAACAAAACCAGGAAGTAAAGATTCAATTATAAAGTCGATTACCATAGACCCCACTGATTCTAACCATATACTTATTGGCATTGGCATGGAAACAGCCGAAACCCCTGAAGGAGAAGGATTATGGGAATCATATAATGGGGGAGAAAGCTGGACGAGAGCGCAAGGGATTGGTAATTGTGCAGTATATTCTATTATTTTTAATCCGATTGATCCAAGTATGGTATATGCCTCAGCCTTAAGCGGAGGAGTATTTAAGAGCAACGATGGGGGCAGCCACTTTACATCGTTAGGAACAGATAAACTCAAATATACTTACCGGCTTGCAATGTCACCCACAGATCCTAATATAATTATTGCATCTTCCAATGTCTTTTTCGGACAACTTTCCTTAGAGGAACAAATATCAGGAAAATATGGGGGAATTTTTCAAAGCAAGGATGGTGGAGCAACTTGGAAAGAAATCACGGCTGGCATTCGAAAGTATGGAGAGGATCAGCCGGTGGATTTTATCGGCTGGCTCTATAATTTTGGGCATATGCCAAACTACGAAATGGTTTTGATTGATCCCAAGAACGCTAATCATATAATTGTCGGTCATCATGCAGAAAATGTTGTCGAAACTATCGATGGTGGGGTAACATGGAAAAAAGCAGGAGCAAATGAGATGGTGCCTGAAGGTATTCACAATTATGCATACTGTTTAGGCGCCTCTTCTAATTTCAAAAAAATTTATGCATGCACTTGTGGACGTGGCTTGTTTAGAGGCATGATGAATGAAAAAGGTTATATTTCATTGAGTCTCACAGGCAATGCAATTTATACCGACGAAACTGACCAGCATCCACAACCTCGCAACGCTGCGGAAGCTAAAGAATTAATTTTATCTGGAGAATACAATCATCAGCATTAACTAAAATTTATTTCTCAAATATTTCTTGTTTTAATAATTTTCTCTTCTCTAATCGATATTCGGCATGATAAGTAAAAACGATTTTCACAAGTATTTGAGAGATATGAATTTAATAAACTTTGTGGGCACATCACTCCGCTCGAAAATTCTATTAACGTTAATTTTGGTCCTCGCCTCATCTCCAATTAATCCACTCAGAGTTTTTTATCTATAATGCTTTCAAGAAATTCAATTCCAAGCCTTACCCCGAATCCTGTGCCGCCTTTCGGATTTAAAACATTGCCATCTGTGTATGCAGTGCCGGCAATATCAATGTGTGCCCACTTTCTGCACTCTGCAAATTCATTTAAAAAAATAGCCGCGCTTATTGCGCCTCCCTCTCTTGGTCCGCAGTTTTTTATGTCTGCAACAGAACTTTTGATTTGTTCCTTATACTTTTCATGTAAGGGAAGCCTCCATAAAATTTCTCCTGTTCTTTCTCCTGCAGCCGTTAATTTTTCGCATAAAAGATTGTCATTCGTAAAAAGGCCGGCATAAACATCTGCAAGAGAAACAACGCATGCGCCTGTCAAGGTTGCAAAATCAACGACAGCAGAAGGGTTAAAATTTTTTGAATAAGCAAGAGCATCAGCAAGCACAAGCCTTCCCTCTGCATCAGTATTTAGTATTTCAGCAGTTTTTCCATTGTAAAATTTTACAATATCGCCTGGTTTGTATGCATTTCCGCCGGGAAGATTTTCAGTGGCAGGAACAAGGCCGATTATCCTAAAAGGCAGCTTCAGTCTTGCAGCAGCATAAATTATGCCTAAAACAACAGCACCACCGCTCATGTCAAATTTCATCTCATCCATTCTAGCAGAAGGCTTTATGGAAATTCCTCCTGAATCAAAAGTTATTCCCTTGCCGACAAAACACACAGTATTTTTTCCGCCGTTATATTCAAGAATTATGAATTTCGGCGGATGACTGCTCCCCTGATTCACAGCAATCAGTCCTCCCATCCCGAGTTTCCTGATTTCATTTTTCTCAAGAATTCTGCATTTAACTCTCGGCAGATCCCTCGCCAACTTCTTCGCATTATCAGCAATATGTGTAGGAGTGGCAAAATTTGAAGGTCTGTTCTGAAGATCTCTTGTAAAACTGACAGCATCGCATATAATTATTGCCTTTCTTATTGCTCTGTCAACATCAATAAAATTGTTGCCGTCAGAAACAATAGTAAGCCTGTCAACATTCATTGCCTCGTCTAAATTCTGTTTCTTAAATTCAAGAAAATTATACAAAGAGAGTTTTACGCCCTCAACAGCAGCATATGCAGCATCATAAGGGTTCATGTCTTCAAACAAAACAAGGCCAAAATCTTTGATGTTATGCTCCCTGGCAAAAACAGCAGCCCTGCCTGCAGCCTCTCTTGCCTTATTTAAATCAAATTTTTCTTTTTTGCCAAGACCAAGCAGAATAAGTCTCTTTATTTTGCCCTTAAGCCTCAGCATATAAATTTTGCCAAAGGCAGGAACAAATTCTTTTTCTTTAAGGACTAATGAAAACAAATTTTCAGAAATTTCATCATAAAAATCAGTATTGGAAACCTCTAGGTTCTCGAATAATCCCAAAAAAAGAGCGCCTGTTGCAAGGTTATCAAGATCTTTTGTAAAAAGTGAAATTTTCATATCTACTCAGGGATGGAAACAAAAATCCCTGTTTTATTAACTTTGCTGTCGCGCATTAAATAAATTTCTCAACCCTTACAAACTCATCTTTGGGATAATGGAACATTGCACGCTTTATCAGGTTCTGCAGCTCTCTGACATTTCCCGGAAAATAATAATGAGTTAAGGCATTCACACCATCCTCTGTCAGGCCAAGATTATAATTTGTGCCGTTTCTGTTATTATGTTGTCTGACAAAATAATCAAAAAGCAAAAAAATATCTGCTTGTCTTTCTCTCAAAGGAGGCATTTCTACCCCTACAACATTTATCCTATAAAAAAGATCTTGCCTGAATTCCCCTCTTTGAATCAATTCTTCAAGTTTCTCTTTTGTTGCAACCAAAATCCTTCCATCAAATTTCTCGGCTTTAGTTTCCCCAATCTTGTAAAATTCCCTCTCCTGCAGAACTCTTAACAGCCTGGCTTGTGATGGTTTTGTCATATAACCAATTTCATCCAAAAATAATGTTCCGCCATCTGCCTCCTCAAAAAAGCCATTTGCATCTGCAACTGCCCCGGTAAAAGCCCCCTTTTTATGCCCAAACAACTCAGATTCCAATAAAGTTTCAGGCAGGGAAGTAATATTGATGCCTACAAAAGGCCGCCCTGCTCTTGGACCATTATAGTGAATTGCTTTTGCAGCCAGCTCCTTGCCTGTGCCTGTCTCTCCAGTTATCAAAACAACAGACTCCTGATCTTGGTTTAAAACAATAGTAGTTAACAATTCAAAAACTTTTTCCATTTTTGAAGAAGCACCAACAATTACACTGCTATTTCTGTCTTTTATTTTATAATGCGGAATATCTGAATCTTCTATATTAAAAAACCCGCCCAAAACATCTCTTCCTGAAACTTGTGCTTTAGAAACAAAACCTTCTAAACCAAACGCAGGGTAATGCCTGGGAGAAACAAGATGTCTTAAGTTCAAAATGTCCATATTAATGCCAAGTTTTTCACAGATGCCTCTCAAAATATCAGGGGATCTTGGAAAATTATCACCTCTAACATAAGTATTAAAAGTTGGATATTCTAATCCAATTTCTCCTAAAGCTATTTTTATACTTCCATAAATATTGTGAGCTTTAAATTTCAACAGTTCTCCAAAAGTTCTTCTGTCAGATATTTCTTTAAGAGAAGCAAATCTATCTTCAGGTTCTTCTCCTGAATAAACATCTACTTCAACAATCCTTTCCTTAGGCACTGCCAAAACCGGAGAAATTCCAAAATTCTCAAAAAACTTAGGATTGACAAGAGAAGGCAAATCCAGAGAATCAACTTCTATACCTGCTAAAGTACAAATTTTCTCTAATCTATCCAGAGATGTAGGAAAACTTTGTCCATGAACATAAAGACGCAAGGCCATATCATTCCAACTCAAATGCCTTGCTGCTTTTGAAATAGAACCAAACTTATCTATTAAAGCATGCTCCAAAAATCTTCCAAAGTCACGCCTGCCGGATATTTTACTGCTATCGTTCATAAAAAGAACAGCACAGAAAAATTTAAAACAATATCGAAAGAAATGTAACAGCAAAATAGCAATTTAAGGCAGAAAAACAAAAGAAAAACTATAAAAATCAGCCTAAAAACAGGATTATATGCTAAAAATATATAACACCTTATCCAGAAAAAAAGAGGCATTCAAGCCAATAAATAAAAATAAAATAAAATTATTTGTCTGTGGTGCAACAGTTTATGATTATTCTCATTTGGGTCACGCAAAAACTTATGTGCAGTTTGATGTAATTGTAAACTATCTTAGGTATAAAGGATATAAGGTTTTTTATCTGCAGAATATTACAGATATAGATGATAAAATAATAAAAAGAGCAAATGAAGAAAACACTGACTGGAAAACAATAGCAAGAAAATATGAAGCAGCATACTTAGAAGATATAAAAGAATTAGGTGTAAATTCAGTAAGCAAGTATGCAAGGGCAACAAATTATATACCTGAAATAATTTCTCAGGTTAAAAGATTAATAAAAAAAGGAATAGCCTATAAAATTTCAGACGGCTGGTATTTTGATTTGGGTAAAGACAAAGAATATGGAAAATTAGCAAAAAGAACAGCACAGGAAGCAGATGATGGAGTTTCAAGAATAGACGAAAATACAGAAAAAAGAAACAAAGGAGATTTTTGTTTATGGAAATTTTCAAAACAAAACGAGCCATCATGGAAAACAGATTTGGGCCAGGGGCGTCCGGGCTGGCACGTAGAAGATACAGCAATTACAGAAAAAGAGCTAGGGCAACAATATGATATACATGGCGGTGGTTTAGATCTAATATTCCCGCATCATGAAGCAGAAATAGCGCAGATGGAATCTATTTCAGGTAAAAAACCTTTTGTAAAATACTGGCTCCATACAGGCTTCTTAAATATAAACAAAGAAAAGATGTCAAAATCATTGGGAAATTTTTTTACAATAAGGGAAACATTAAAAAAATACAATAAAAATACAATAAGGTTTTTGTTTATTTCCTCGCACTACAGAAAGCCGATAGACTTCTCTGAAGAAACACTGGAACAGACAAAAAATACATTGCAAAAAATAAATGAATTCATGCTGAAACTTAATAATTATAAAAGCAAAGTTAAAGATAATAAAAAAGTTGATTCTTTGATAAAGAAGACAAAAATAAAATTTGAAAAAGCAATGGACAATGACTTTGAAACACCTAATGCAATAACAGCAGTATTTGATTTCACAAAAGAAGTTAACAGGATGATTGCAGAAGAAAAAATTTCTGAAAATGACGCAAAAAAAATAAGACAGTTTATGGAAGAGATAGACAAAATATTCGGGGTTCTGGAAGAGGAAATTAAAATGCCAAAAGAAATAAAAGAATTATTAGAAAAAAGAGAATCTGCAAGAAAAAACAAGGACTTCAAAACATCAGACAATATAAGAGAAAAAATAAAATCAATGGGTTACTGGATAGATGACACAAAAGAAGGGCCTGTAATAAAAAAACTTTAGTCAAATCTTAATTCTTCATCGTCAGAATCTTCAACAACAAACTCCTGCCTCTGCCTAATATCAAAAGAATGATTGCCAACAAAATTAGCAGCAGCATCAAAAGCGCAGCCTCTTTCATAATGAAATACTTTTTTTAATTCTTTACTGTAATGCACAAAGTTATCAGAGATAATTTCTTTGCACACTGGAGATCCGCAGTATAGTTTATCTAAATACATAAAAATCACCTCAAAATATTATTTAAAAATCTTCTGAAGAAACCTGCATTAACTTTAACTGTCTGTTCAAGCCCGCCCTCATTCAGAAGTTTCAGCGCACTTTCCCTGTCCACAAAATCAAATCTCATAAAAACCGCGTTCTGTAATCGCAATGCTTCATGTACAACTGCCAAATTTTGACAATCTCCTGAGTGATAAACTCTTCGCCCAAAATAAGCCATTGTATCATCTCTAATTTCCAGACCGCATTGAGTGTTCTGGCAGTATATCTTGTTATCATAAGCCATTATTCCATTCCCATCCCTGGAGGCATCCCGCCAGGAGGCATTCCCCCGCCTTTGGAACCAGAAGCAAGAACATCATCTATTCTTAATATCATCTCAGCCACCTCTGAAGCAGACTGCACTGCCTGCGTCTTTATTTTAAGAGGTTCAATAACTCCTCTCTTCCATGCATCAACAACCTTTCCGCTGAACACATCAAGTCCCGCCCACTTCTGTCCCCTATCGTGGCTAGCCTTAAGCTCAGTCAGTGAATCTATTGGGTCAAGGCCTGCATTTTCTGCAAGTGTAATCGGTATTGCCTCAAGAGCATCAGCAAAAGCAAGAACAGCAAGCTGCTCCCTTCCGCTCAATGAATTAGCAAATTTTCTCAGCTGCCTTGCAACCTCAACCTCAGTTGCTCCTGCACCTGCAACAATCTTCCCTATTTTAATGCTGGCAGATATATCTCCAATTGCATCCTTTATTGCTCTCTCAATTTCATCAACAACATGCTGTGTTCCCCCTCTTATAAGTATTGTAACAGCCTTCGCCTTTTTGCAGCCAGT
>CAYXPX010000007.1:0-23406 GCA_964467335.1 Candidatus Woesearchaeota archaeon
GTATCTGCAGGCACCTCAATTGCCTTATCTTCAAACGAGAATGTGGAACCTTTTTCATTTGATGTTATGTCTGCTTCCAATATCCTTCCATTTTCATCTATTTTTAGTATTCCTCCTTTTATTATGTTGCTGTACACTCTTCCTATTGTCTGTCTGCCTGTCTGCGGATCTCTCTCTTTTACCAATAAATTTCCCCCTTCATGCAGAGTAAATGTAGATATTCCATCAGCTTTTGAAAATCTTGCATTTGATACGATAACATCTTCCTGTTTGATGTTCCTGCCAACCAAATTTCCTATCTGACTCTGCTGTGTGAAATCCATTGAACCTTCTGTAACATAACCATTGCTATCAACTTTCATCTCCTGCGCTATACTTGCACCTGTCTTAAGATAACCATCAATCTGGTTGTATGTTGCTATTGCCTTTGCTGCTTCAGGGCTCTGTCTTGCTATCTCCTGATATAATTCTCCTGTTACTTCACCTACTATTTTTCCCTGAACACATAAAATTGGATTTGAAATGCAAATTACTGTGTTTACAGCCTGTGCTGCCTGGGGATTAACAAAACTCAGGCCCGTCCTTCCTATTACTGCAAATGCGCCTATAACATCTGCAAACACAAAAGGCACAAATATTAAAAACAAAAATACCAATGTGCAAAATATTTTATTTGTTTTCATTGTTCTACTATAAATCTCAGGGTTAAACTTCTTTCAGCATCTATCTGATATTTTTTGTCTTCTATTAAGTATATTACTGCATTATTCTCAAAATATGAAACATCTCTTATAAGGTATGTATCTACAATCACCTCATTTTCATCCGAAATTTTGTCCAAACATGTAAGGCATATAAACTGCGGTTTTTGTGAATGTACACTGACAAGAATTTCTGCTGTTGTTATAAGATTAAACATATCTGAATCTAGTTTTAGAAAAAAGTTTTTTCTCTCTGTTTTCAGACTTCCTTTTTCTATATTTATACTATAATCCATCTCTACTTCTATGCTTTCAGGCATTATTTTTGTTCTGGTAGTTGCATTATCACTTTTAATTACAAAACCCTGCTCTTCAAATTCTGTGAAATTTAGGCATAAGCCTATATTCTCATTTATTGATTTTTCCAATTCATTTTCCACAATCTCTACTGGAGGCACCAAAATTTTATTATCCAGATAATAATAAGGTATTTCTTCTATAAACCAAATTATTGAAGTTTCAAATGGCGGTTTATAGTAACCACCATTTCTTCCTATCTGATAGAGGCTGTTTTTTGATGCGGTTTCAAGGCATTTATCTATAAAGTCTTTTACTCCACTCAGCTGTTCAGGTACTAACACGATTTCCTGGCTGCTTTTTTGAAATAATGATTTTAGAAATCCTGTTTTGAAATTTATTAAAATAACCACCAAGATTAATAATACAATACCTAAAATTACAAATATGGCTGCCTAGCCTTTTTTTTGCATATTATTTTTAGCTGAGTATTATATATAATTGTTTTTATTCATTTTCCAGAACAGGGACCTTATAGCTTACAAAGCCAAGCATTACAATAGCACAGGCATGTTTTGATTTTGGCTCTATTGACTCAATGAAGAACTCATCTTCTGTTGCTGCTTCTGTTCCAAATCTTCTTTCTACCATGCCTGCCATATTTGCCCTGAGAAATTTTTTGCAATCCTCTTTTGTATCCTCGCCGTTGTATCCTGCAACAAGACCACCAAGAGATGTTCCGCTTTTGAATACCTTTGTTATTACGCGGCCTGCTGTCAATCTCTTTGGGTTTAATTTTCCTTTTCCTGCTTCTGCTGTAATTGATTCCAAGACTGCACCATGATCATACTTTTTTGGAGGGTACGGAATCCTTATCGCATCTTTTGGGAGTATAGACGAGTAAGTTATATGATTATAATCCTGAATGCCCCCTGCATTTTCCAGAGCAATGTCATATGCACCAGGATGATATCCAATGTCAGATTCTCCTGCTCCCTGAACTATGAAATACTGATATGGTACCCTTGCACCAATAATTAATTCCCCGACTTTAAACTGTGTTTTTTGTATTGTTTTCTGGTTCATTTTAAATTTTAGGCTCCATTATTTTAAAATATTCTTGAGAAAGAGAAATAACTTGGCCATGTCTCCGGTAAAACTGGATTGTCTTTATCATCTCGTTAAATTTTATCACTCTTCTTTTTACTTTTGGAGTATACTTTAGTTTATAAAATTAACTTTTTTTAGCCAGAAGCTTTGACTATTTCAGGTGCTTAAAATATTCCTCTACCCTGTCAACAATTGTCGGGATATAAAATTTTTTAATTTTTTCCTCAAAAATGTTATGAAGCTTTTCATTTTCTGTTATCCTGTATGTATTCTTCACCTTTTCCACCAAAAATAATTCCCTCAATCTTCTCAGCTGCCTTCTTATGTTTGAGTGTGCAATGCCGTTCAGCGCAAGCTTTCCTTTCTTTCTCTGCTCAATTACTTTTTTTTGTATTTCTTCTGAGAATAAAGGCGATTTTGCTTCATGAAGGACATTAAATATGTCCACTATAACATCCCTTGAATCGCCTGGCTGGAGAAGTCCTATTGACAGGCAGAGTTTTTTTATTACATCCCTTTTCTGCATCTGAGGCGATGGCTTTTCGTATTTTCTTAATGTTATTTCTGCCAGCGGCGTGTCTTTTGAAACAATCTTTTTTGACATTAGCCAACAATAATTACTGTCGTTTAAATATTTTTGGTTTTGTTTTTAGCAGTTGGATTATTTCTTTCTGCCATAATAAAGCTTATAAATAAGATATTTATATTATCTGCATGGTAACTTTTGTTTGCAGAAGGTGCAATTTCAAATACAAACCCAGAATGGAAAATGCAAGGATGCCGCTGATGTGCCATAACTGCGGAGGCAAGGAAACTGTCGGAAGAGCGCCTAATGCAGAGCAGATTATAAAGGAATCTGAAAAATTCTAATTAGAAAAGCTTAAATCATATTAAAATTGTTAAATATCTGTCATGAAAAACAAAAGAGGTATTGGTCCGCTTCTTGCCACTGTAATTCTTGTGGCTGTTGCTATTACTCTCGGGGCTTTGGTTTCCAATTATATGATAAGCAAGGCAAAGGAATTTGATCCCTCAAAGATTGCAGAGGAAAGCGTTTACTGCGAATCTGTAACTTTAGGATATACTGCTTACGCTGAAGATAATGATAATGTGGGAGCAATAAATGTCCCTGATGGTGATGTTGTTGAGGGGCTTGATTTAACAAATCAAATTTTAGGTCCAATTGTACTGATTAACAGAGGGGCATTTTCCATACACAAATTAATAATCACTTCGCCAGGATATGAATCACTCCCCCCAAGAAACATTATAGCTGATGATGAGAGTGTTAAATTAGATCCCGGAGACAAGTATGCCATAAATGTACAAATAGATACTACTAAATCCAGCAAGAGCATAAAAATAGTTCCAGTCATATCTGACATTGAAAAGGAACAGTATGTCAGTTGCGTGAACAGACAGCTAATATTTAATTACTGCGAGCTCTATGGCGATGTGCGTAAAGATGCTGATGGAAACCCCCTCGTTGCCCCAGGATGTTAAGATTAAGATGAGACACTTTAAAAACCCATTCAGTAAGCTTTTTAAATAAGCATAAATCTAAAATACTATGCAAAAATCTGGTGCAAAGAATAAAAGAGGCATAAGCCCTTTGATAGCAACTGTATTGATTGTTGGTTTTGTTGTTGTGATTGGCGGGCTTGTTACTTTATTTCTTACAAAACAGGTTAAAACTGCACTTGAAAAACAGCCTGACTGCGGACCAAGCCAAATTTTAAACACTGAAATGGGATTAAGGTGCGCTTCGGTTGCTGGAAACTGTGATGTTACATTCATAAACAATGGCAGAGAAAATATTGATTTAGCAAGAATTGTTAGGTATGATGCTGCTGATAAAGGCGACTCTCCTGCTCCGTCATTTATCAACCTAAAACCTGGAGCTGAGTTTACTGTAACATATAAAGGCGGAGAATGCCGCAGTGTCAGCGGTTTCCCAGGCATAGTAATTGAGAGTGAAAGTGGAGCAAGAGCCACATTATGTACTGATCTTGAAACAAGCGCTACTTGCAGCGCATAAAAAACAGGAGGTTAAAGATAATGAATAAAAATAAAAAAGGTATAAGCCCTTTGATAGCAACTGTTCTTGTAATTGGATTTACAATTGTACTTGCAGCGATGGTTATTACATGGGGAACAAAATTATTTAAGGATACTGTTGAGGAGACTGAAGCAGAGTCAAAGTTTACTCTTGCATGCACAACAGGACTAGATGTTGAGGTTATTAGAAAAGCCCTAGCTCCAGACGTATTTACAGTCACATTAAGGAATAATAACCAACAGCGAGCTGTAGACGATTTTGTTGCTGTGCTGAATTTTGAACAGGGTGGAAGCGAACAGGGAAACATTGATGGACCTGTTGGTAATGACGGCGAACCAGATAACAGCCTAGTATTTCCTGTACCAAAGGAATATAGGATAACACTAAATATGGAGGAGACAAGCAGGACTATTGTTGATTTAACTGACAGCGGAGCTGCTCCTACTGAAAGCGACGCTCTTGAAAGCGTAAATCTTTTCCCACAATTTACAATTGAGGGGACTACAAGGAACTGCAAGAATTCAATAAAAGTAAATGTCTAAGGAGAGATCTTTTGATCTCTTTTTTCTTTTTATTTTTCTGAAAACAAAACATTAATTAACTTGCATTAAACTTAATTATAAAATGCAAAAAAAAGGTGATGTGTGGATAAGTGCTATTTTGTATTTTGGGATAGGAATAGTTCTTATTACAGTACTTCTTACTGCAGGACTGCCTGTTATAAATAAATTAAGGGACAAGAATGTTATCATCCAATCCAAACAGGTAATGCATACTCTTGATGATAATATAAGAGAGGTAATAAAAGAGGGCCCTGGAAGCCAGAGGATTGTTACTGTAAACATAAAAAAAGGAACAATAATTGTTGATGATGAGTTAGAAGAAATAGTCTGGACTTTTCAGGGAGCAAACATCCCCATAAGCGAACCCGATATTGAAGTAGCTGAAGGCAAGATAATTATAATTACAAAAGAGAGTGCTGAGGGCGGAAAATATGACATTAGCATTATCCTAAGATATGGAGAGGAAGATGTGGATATTATAAGAGGCACAGGAGGTGCAGGAAGTGTTGCAGGCATAGGAGACCTTGTTGTAAGAAACAATGGTGCTTTTGATAATAAGGTGCAGGTAGTTGTATCACAGGCAAATGCTTAACTAAAAATACACAATTTAACCACCAAACAAGATATGGAAACTTTTATATTCATTCTTTGATTAATCTTTATAATAAAAATGGGGTGAAAATGGGCTTGCTTAACAATTTTATATCATTTTTCTATTTTATGTTCAGCATGGCATTTATGGTAAATAATAGCATCCCAAAACCGCCTGTGCCTCCTGCACCAACAAATCCAGAGCCAATGCAAAACCAGCAGCAGGCAAATGAAGAAAAAAAGCCAGAAATAAAAAAAGAGGAAACAATCGAACCTAAAAAAACAGAGGAAAAACCTTTATTTAGTGTTGAGCAGCCGACCATACCCTCGCTTCCAGAGGCAAGGAATGAGTCCGGATTCAGCGTGAGATATCCCCTGATACCACCGTATGCATTTGCTGTAATCAGATGGGATGATGCAAACAAAGAGCTTGTCTATGAGATTGAGGAGCCGCAGCTTACAACTGAAGAGAAAAAAACTTTAGATCTGCTTGAGGAGGGAATCAAGGAATTAATCAACCTGAGTTTTATAAGCGTAAAAGACAGAGACACTGTGCTTGTCTATCTTGAGAAGAATATAGTTGTGCTTTTGAGCGAACTTTCAATTGAACTTACAAAAGAATCGTTCCTAAAAATTATGTACTATATTTACAGAGATTTTGTCGGCCTTAACGAGCTTGAACCTTTAATGAATGATTATTTTATAGAGGATATTGAGTGCAATGGAGTAAATACTCCTGTTTATGTTGTGCACAGAAAATACAGGAATGTAAAGACGAGCCTGATTTATACAGATGTAAAAAACATGATGTCTTTTGTTGAAAAGATTGCACAGAAGGCCGGAAGATATATCAGCTATGCAGAGCCGCTTCTTGATGCAAGCCTTCCAGACGGAACAAGAGTTCAGGCTGTATTCAGCAAGGATGTTGCAACAAGAGGACCAAGCTATACCCTAAGAAAATTTACAAAAACCCCATGGAGCCCTATCGCTCTTGTCGGGAAGGGCACTGCAACTCCAGAGATTTATGCTTATTTATGGATGGCTGTAGAATATGAAAACAGTTTAATGATAATTGGCGGAACTGGAACAGGAAAAACCTCATTTGTAAACACTGTTGCATTCTTCATTCCGCCGCAGGCAAGAATCGTATCCATTGAAGACAGTGTAACTGGAGATTCAGAGATAATTATCAAAGTAAATGACGAAATAATCAGGACAACAATACAGGACGTTGAGAAAAAAATCAGAAATAAGAAAATTAATATAAAAGATGTAGAAGTCATCACTGTTGATGACAAGTTAAAGGTAGACTTTTCAAAACCAAGTTCTTTCATCAGGCACAGAACAACCAAGGATATATACAGGGTTACAACCTCAACAGGCAGAGTTATTAACGCAACTAAAGATCACTCCCTGTTTACTCTTACAATTGAGGGACTATCAGAAGTTAAACCAGAAGATTTAGAAGTTAATAATTCATACATAGCTGTTCCAAGAACTTTGCCAATAGAAGGAAAAGGCGTATTTAATTTAAATTTACTAGATAATCCAAAAATCTTTAAAGATGAATTTCTAATTGGAGAACCTGTAAGGAAGATATTTGAATTACATAAAAGAAAGGATTTTAATGTCGGAAAATCAAGATACCAGTGGTGGAAGCACAGAAATTTAATACCGATCAAGTACTTTAATAAAATAAAATATAAATTCGACAAAAAAGATTTGTACAAATTGTATATAAAAAGCAAGAACAAAACAAAGCTGCCTGTAATTTTCAAACTTGACAATGATTTTTTGAGATTAATTGGTTTGTGGTTAGGCGATGGCTGCTATGACAATTACAATAAGAACAGGGTAATATTTTCCTCTAATGAAAAAGAATCTGTTGAGCTGTACAAAAGGACAGGGAAAAAATTTGGGATGAATATATCTCAAATGCATGATGATTGGTCCTGGGCAATCAATAGCACTGTCCTTTACAAATTTATGAAGTTTTGCCTAAAGCTAGACGGGCAATCAAACAATAAGAAGATACCTAACTTTGTATTTAATCTCACAAACGAGCAGTTAAAACATTTTATTTGCGGCTATTACACTGCTGACGGAACTGTTTCAGAATATGAAATAAGATGCAGCTCCCAAAGCAGGGACATAATCAGCGGAATGCAAAGTCTTCTGCTTAGATACGGCATAATATCCAGAGTGCAAAGATATGAAAGAGCAGATAGATGTATTGATATGATTATTTCTTCGCATGAAAATATAAATCTTTTTAAAGACATGATTGGATTTATGCAAGAAAGACAACAGGATAAATTATCGTTGATGGGCAATAAAAAGCCAAATCATACCTGTTCTGATAAAATACCACTAAATCCCAGATGGCTGGGCGGCTTTAACAATTACAGAAATTATTTTAGAAATTATTCTTCCAGCAATAGCCTGCCTGGAAGAAATTATATGCAATCTTTTTTGGATACGCCCAATCTGGATATACCTGACGAGTGTTTTAATCTGCTTTTTAAATTATCAAATTCAGATTTATTATGGGATAAAGTTGTAAAAATTGAAAAACTGGCAAAAAAGAATAGATATGTTTATGACATAAGCGTTCCTGACACTGAAAGATTTGTCGCGCAAAATATCCTTCTGCATAACACTAAAGAATTACAATTGGAGCATGAAAACTGGCTGCCGAGTGTTGCAAGGTCTGGCGTAGGTTTGACTAATCTTGTCGGACAAAAATACGGAGAGGTAAGCTTGTTTGATCTACTAAGGGCAAGCTTCAGGCAGAGACCTGATTATATAATTGTAGGTGAAGTACGTGGCGCGGAAGCATTTGTATTGTTTCAGGCATTTGCGTCTATAAGGGGAAATGAAGAGATATTCATCCTAAAGGGAAACAAACCAATGAGAATAAGAATAAAAGACCTAGAAAATGAAGATATAACAAAATACAAAGCAATTTCTTACAACACCAAAGAAAAAAAGTGCGAGATCCTTCCAATAATGGGATGGATAAAACATCCAAAAAAAAAAATTCTGCACTGCATAACAACAAAAAGCGGCAGAGAGGTTACAATAACAGGCGACCATTCTGTGTTTACCTATAGAGACGGCAACATAAAAAAAATTTGTGGAAAGGATCTAGTAATTGGAAGTGAAATAATTATCCCGTCATCCATTCCATGCGGATATAACAATATCTCAAGGATAAATCTTTTAGAATATCTCCCTGGTCTGAGGATTTATGCTCCGGAGTATGTAAAACAGGCATCGCATAAGTTAGGATACCTTCAAGCCAGTTCCTTGACTAACTGCAAAGCAATAACAGATTATTATTCACAAGGAATTGTTAAAAAGCCAAGAGCTATGAAATCTGAAAAATTTCTAGAATTGATGAAAAAAGCAGACATTTGTTTTAATCATGAAGATCTGCAGGTTAAATTTGACGGCATGAGCCGGAAACGTCCTGTGTTTCTGGAAGTGAGCGCTGAATTACTAAGATTGCTTGGCTATTACATTTCAGAAGGCTCATTAAATACATCTGGGCGAAATTATAGGATAGAAATTTATAACAGTAATAAAGAAGTACTGCAGGATATTGAAAACTGTATAATTAAATTAACAGGCAATAAACCATCCAGAAGGTTAACGGATCGCGGCTGGGGAAGTGCTATTGAATTATCATTCAACCATAAAATTTTGTATGAATTTATAAAAAGATACTGCAAAACCAAATTGAAAAAAAGAGTGCCTGATTTTATTTTTGGGCTGGACAAAACAAAGATAGGGATGTTTTTGGGCGCGCTTTACACTGGCGACGGGAGTGTTGGAAACAAAAATATAGGATATTATACAGCATCGAATAATCTGGCCAATGATGTAGCACAACTACTGCTGTGTTTTGGAATAGTTGCTACAATAAACAAGAGAAACAGAGAAGGAAGAAAAACAACAGATTATGAATTGTGTTTTTATGCTAATTATAAAAAAGAAGAGTTTCTGAAATATGTTAAACCTATCGGCAAATCATGCAAAATAAAAGAAGGTGTTGAAGACAAAAAATTACTTGGCGAACTTTACTGCGACAAAGTTAAATCCATAGAAGTATTAAATCTGGATAAACCTGAACATGTTTATGACATCGCTGTTCCAGGAAATCAAAATTTCATCGGCGGTTTCGGCGGGTTATTGCTACATAATTCAGGACATCCTGGAATGGCAACAATGCACGCAGAGAGCGTTGACACAATGATAAAGAGGCTGCAGACAGCGCCGATCAATTTGTCAGGCTCATTAATTGAAACTCTCGCTTCTGTTGTTGTTATGACGCAGTCCAAGATAAAAGGCAAAGAGGTAAGAAAGGTAAGCTCTGTTGATGAAATTATAAAAGTAAGTGAGAGGGCAGAGGGAAGTTCAGCACATATAAACACTGTCTTTAAATGGGATCCAAAGACAGACAAGTTTTTTTTGAACCCAAACAGCAAGGTATTTGAAAACATAGCAGTGCATTACGGCTTTACAAAGGAGCAGGTTCTCAAGGAGTTTAAGCTCAGGACAAATCTTCTTAAGGCGCTGTTCAAGAGAAAAATATCTGACTTTAAGGATGTACAGAAAGTTATTCATGAATATTACAAGGCTCCTGAAGAGGTTCTGAGAAGGTATGGTGTAATATGAGCCTGACTATGCTTAAGCAGGATGCAGAAATACTTGCTGAAATAGCAAGAAATTATGATGATTTTACTGAAAAACAAAATACCATACCAAAAGAGGAATATGAGGCACAGCTTAAAAATTTCAGGCAGCAGTTTTTATATCTGCTGACTGCAATACACAAGATTACTGAACAAGAGAAAAATGCAAAGTGAAATATCCAAAAGAGCGCAAAATATTCTCAGCCATGCTGATGAGCTAAGAAAACTCAGTGCAGGAAACAGAGAAGACTATATTTTGAAGAAAAATGATATTCTTAATAGGATAGACAGCGAATGCTCTGCAATTTATGGGTTTCTCGGCATAGAACACAAAGATCTCCCAGAGAAGCAGCTAGTGCTTCCGAAGCCGCAGATAATCATGCCAAAGGAAAAAAAGCCTGTTGATATAAGGCCTGAGCCTTCAAATGTACCAAAACAGACTGAAATTCCTAATTTCCTAACAAAAAAGCTTACAAAGGAACAGAAAAAGAGGATAATAAAGGATTTTAATCTTGATTACTATGAGCTTGAGGCTTTTGTAAAACTGCAGAAGGCAGCGCAGAAGGGAAAGAAAAAAGACAAGAAAAAACTTGAGAGCAAAATTTATACAGTGTATGAACCAAGCGATGCCGGGAAGTTTGCAAACAAGTACATGAAAAAATATGCTGACAGGCTTGTGACAAAATATCCTAAATTCTTTGAGGCAATGTTCACGCACTTTAAAATGGTTGAGATGGAGATGCTTTCAAGGAGCTATGTGAGCATGATGCTTTTTTTTACAATGCTTTCACTGCCTGGAATATTCCTGTTTTTTCTTGCACTTAATTTTGCGTTTCATTTAAGCATCCTTGCAATCCTTGGAATTTCCATTTTAGGAACAATAGCCACATTTTTAGGATTTTATTTTTATCCAGCAAGCCTGATAGGAGGAAGAAAGGGAAAAATAAAACTTGAACTGCCCTTTGCACTTGTCCATATGAGCGCTGTTGCAGGCAGCGGCGCAACGCCGATAAGCATATTTGAACTTATTGCAGAGTCTCATGAGTACCCTGAATTAAGAAAAGAGGTAAGAAAGATAATGAACTATGTTAATTTGTTCGGCTATAATCTTACAAATGCGCTAAGGAGTGTTGCTGACACTACACCAAGCCCTGAATTCAAGGAACTGCTCAACGGAATGGTGTCAACAATAGAGAGCGGCGGAGACTTAAAAGATTACATAAAAGAAAAGGCATCTGAGGCATTAAACACGTACAAGCTTGACAGACAAAAACAGGTCGAGGCGCTTTCAACTTACTCAGAGGTTTATACAGCAATACTCATTGCATCGCCGCTTCTGCTTCTTGTCACGCTTGCAATAATAAATTCCATTGGAGGAAGCTTTGGAGGTCTGGGAGTTACAACAATAGCATGGATAGGCATAGCTGGTGCGCTGCCCCTGCTTAATGTAGGGTTCATGCTTTTTGTAAACATGTCACAGAAAGGGCTATGAAAATAGAAATAAAAACAAAACACAAGCTGTTCATGTCTGCAGGCTTTCTAATAATTCTTGCAGACTTTATTTTTTTCTTTAATTTTCTGAAAGACTTCGGGCCTTCAATCTGGTATTTTAATCCAGTGCTTGTTGTCGGCATACTTTTGGGCACGTTCCCCTTTATTACAGACTTTATGAATGAGACAAAAAGGCAGAAAGAGCTTGAGTTCAAGTTTCTTGAGTTTGTAAGAAATCTTGTTGAGAATGTAAGGACAGGCATAAGCATTCCGCAGGCAATTGTTTATTCTGCAAGGACAGACTATGGGGCGCTGAGTCCTTATGTAAGAAAGATTGCAAACCAGATTGAATGGGGCTTTCCCCTGCAGCAGGCACTTACAACGTTTGCAAACGACACAAAAAATGATGTAATAAAAAGATCTGTTGCTATAGTCATAGAAGCGCAGAAAAGCGGGGGAGACATCGGCGCTGTCCTTCAGTCTGTTACAGAATCTGTGTGGGAAGTAAAAAAGATAAAGGATGAGAGAAAAAGCAGCGCTTACACGCAGACAATACAGGGGTACATAATTTATTTTTTCTTTGTTGCGATAATGATAGTAATGCAGCTTTTTTTGATACCAAAGCTCGGCGCAATAGGTGGAGATCTTGGATCAGGGCTTGGCACAATAGGTGTTGGCAGCCTTGGAGGCGGCGGAGGCTCAGGAACTGCAATTGAATTTGCTCCCATATTTATTGCTACAATACTAATACAGGGATTGTTTGCCGGACTGATGCTTGGAAAATTTGCTGAGGGAGACTTTAAGTCCGGAGTCAAGCATTCACTGTTCATGGCCATAGGAGGCTATCTTATTATGAGCACAATTACAGGTGCTGCAACAGCGAATGCATTAACTTTATTAATTCCATATAAATTATTGAAAAAATGATGAAAAACAAAAGAGGTGTTGCAAGCGGAATAGACTGGGTCTTAGGCGTTGGAATTTTCATACTAAGCATTACTTTTATTTTTATATTGTTTAAGCCAGGAGTTGCACCTGTTCACAACCAAGAAACTTTACTCAATATAGTGCAGAAGGGATTTGAAAAGGATGTTTCATGGGATATTACTGAGGTCCCTATTTTTATCTCTCCGCTTTATGAAGAGCTGCACGGAGATACTAGAATTATATTCCTATCTACTGATGATGGTTTTGACACATCTCCTGACGGCAGCAGTTCCAGGCAAGCAAATAGTTATGGCGACCAGCTTAGAGATATTATAAACGAAGCAGCATACCCAAATATGAAGTTATTTTATGTTTTAAGAGATATTGATCCAGGGAATCCAATTACTAGAGTGGAATATACAAGAGACAACCTCCCAAGGGAGGAGGAGGGAGATGAAGATGAGACACTTTACTCAGAGGAGGCTGAAGCTATCTGCAGGCAGGCAGATGCAAGAGGGGATGATGAAGACGGCGGAGACTTAAGAGGAAGGGACAGAGAAGTACTTGAAGAGTTATGTGAAGAGACAAGTGGTGGCAGGGATGGGAATAGAAGAGCTAGAAGCACAGATGTCGGGGAAGCAAGAATATTGTATATACAATATGAAGCGGCGGTTTCAGGAGACACGCCTTACAGCAGAATTGAAAGGGACAACGAACTTAATTTTTTTATCAATCAAAATCCTATACCTGAAGAACTAGGACAGGGTGAGGATGTGGTCGTTCCCCCTGAACAGATTATTATGCCTGCCTATCTTGATAGCAGGAAAACAAAATATGTTTTGACTGTTGCAAGCGAACCAATAAATTTTGCCCTGCCAGATATAACTGGCTGGTCCATGCCGCCACTTAAGGCATGCTATGCATATGGAAGGGAATTTCCAGATCCTTTTACAGTTTCTGCGCCTGCCTGGGGCAGCCCTGAACTTGCGCCAGATGATTGTTATGCAGTCTATGAACTTGGTGCAAGAAAAACTATTGGCGGAGTACATCTTCCTTCGCTTCTTGCGCTTGAAACTTTTGAGAGTGATAACTGTGATCCAGGATATGAATGCATCAAAGAAAAATGGGATTTTCCTGGACTAAGGGAGTTTATGATTGAAATAGAGACAATACCTGAAGCTTCATCAGGCGAAAGATGCGATCCTGAACAACAATTATGCTATAAATTTCCCACAAACAAACCTGGACCTCCTGCAAATATTAACAGCTTTGTCAGACAGTTCAACAGCTTTCTGCTTACAGATGACGGCGTAAAGATTCCAATAATTGTGAGGCTGACTGTATGGTGATGAACAAAAAAGGATTTTTGAAAATACTTGAGGCTATTGTTGCAATTTTAATAGTTCTTGGATTTATTGTTGCAATAATACCTGAAAAACCTGCTCAACAGGCAGGATTGCCTCCTGATCTGGAACAGACAACAAATGCAATACTTAAGGAGCTGCAGGAAACTCCTGAATTCAGGGCATGTATTTTGGAGGCAACTGAAACAAATTATGTTGGTATAGGGGGAACAGGCGCTGAATGTGTTTATAATTATATAAATTTTATAACAAGACCTCCTGAGTTGCATCCATGGAAGTATGCTGCAAGAGTATGCACTGCTAGTGGTGGAGAATTTGAAAGGTGTGTTTACTATGGACCAGACCCAGCTAATCCAACAGGAAGCAATGTTGCAATAGAGGGTTTTTCTGTGCCTGAAGATGCGCAAAATAGTATTGAATATATCAATACACAAATCAGCATTCTTTCAACAAATATTGGCAAAAATATTTACATAAGAAGCATCACAATAACTGTCGAGGATGTTTTGGGAGAGGGGCTGGCAGGCGACATCAGAGAAATATTAGAAGAGGAAAGTGAAGAACCAGAGGATGAAAGCGAACCGCCATATAGTGCTGATGAATCTAACATTAATCCTGGAACACAAAGAATAATAACAATATTTGCATGGTCAAAAAGATAGCCATACAACAAGATAACCAATTAAACTTCCTGCAGTTATAAAAGGCATTGCAGGATAAAATTTTTTCTTGTCAGCAAAAATAAGAAGTAAAAAAAGTGCAACTGCTGCTGTAAAAGAAGTTATTAATGCAGGCAGAAATCCGAAATTTTTAAGAATTACACCTGAGAAAAGAAGCGGAAATGCAATGTCGCCGCCACCAAGAATAGCCTCCCTGTATTTTGTTTTTCCTTCCTTAGAGAGAACTGCCCGGTTAACTGCTTCAAACTGCCTTGGCTTGTATGGAATAAGCAGGCCTGCAAACATTTTTGACTTTGCCTGAAACTTTGCCATTGATATCATGTGCTTTGTCTTCCATACTGCAATCATATCATAAACTGAAACCAGGATTAACAATATTATAATTGATGACAATCCTAAGATCGGAACAAACAATCCTGCAAGGCCGCCGTAAATAAAAAGTTCTGTAAAGTTGTGGGTTATTACAGACGGCCTGAATGTTTTTAATGCTGAGAATATTAAAGCAAGAAAAAGAGCAACAAGCTGCGGAAGAAATGCTGCAAATGCAACAAGCAATGCAACTGCCACGCTAAGAAAAAACCATGTTCTCCAGATTCTGACTGCCCTGAACCTTATCAATATCAGGGCAAGAACTGTTGCAGCAAGAAGCGCTGTAATAAGCGGTATGTATGATTTTTCCTCCTCTATTTCAGGCCTTTGAATTCCTAACGGAAGCTCTTCTTCAACAGGAAGATAATTTTTAACGATAAACAGGCCGATCACATGCGCACCAAGAAAGAGAATTATCAAAAACAATGTCGGCAAAATGTCATGTTTCATGCAAATTCAGGTTTTCCATTGTTTTTTAAGTTTTTTATTTCTGAATTTTGCGGAAATTTAATGAAAACAGTTAAGTTTAAAAGTAAAATAGTTTTTAAAATAGTGTATGGCTAACATTATCGAGGTGAATGCCTTAACAAAAAGATTTGGTGAAAACATAGTTCTTGATAATATAAATTTCAACATTGAGAGGGGCTCTATTTTCGGCCTTATAGGAAAGAGCGGATGCGGAAAAACAACGCTTCTTAATCTGCTTATAGGATACACAAGGCCAAACAGGGGCAGCATCAGCTACAATGGAAAAAATCTTGAGAAAATTGGCACTGCTCTTGGCAGGATTACAGGCTTTGCATCGCAGGAGGGCTCGTTTTACAAAAAGCTTACAGTTGCAGAAAACCTCAGATATTTTGGGAGGCTTTACGGCTATTCAAGCAGCACAATAAAAGAAAGAATGGAAATTCTGCTTGGAAGCTTTGGTCTGCAGGATGCAGAACATACTCTGGGGCAAAACCTATCAATAGGCATGCAGAAGAGGCTGGACATTGCATGCGCGCTAATACATGACCCAGACGTCCTTATTCTTGATGAGCCTACAGCAAATCTTGATCCTGCGCTAAGAAAAAACATACTCGAACTAATAAAAAAAATAAATGAGAGCGGAACAACAATAATAATTTCATCGCACATACTAGATGACATAAACACCCTGTGCGACAGGGTTCTTGTAATAGAAAATAAGAGGATAATTGCCTTTGGAACGCCGAGAGAGCTTGAGATGCAGCTAAGCCAAAAGGATATCATAAAAATAGAGAGCGAACTTAAAAAATATGACTACCTAATAAGCAGCCTGGTAAGCAAAAATCTGATTGACAATTATGAAGTCAATGAGGGGATTCTGTCCCTGCATACCAAGGATACAAAAAATGCATTAAAGCACATTACAAATTATTTTGGGAGAGGAGGCGACGGGCTTGTCAACATTGATATAGTAAAGCCTTCTCTTGGAAACATATTTGAACGAGAATGAAACATATAAAAAAAATAAAATACAGAGGAATGGGCGTCTGGGCAGTCATAGCCAAAGACATAAAAACAATTTTCAGGACAAAAAGCTCTGCATTTGCAATCGTGCTTGGCCCACTTTTAGTTATGCTTCTTGTAGGCATGGCTTTCAACAATTCCTCATTATTCGGAATTAATATAGGAACATATTCTGAGAGTTACAGCGGGCTTTCAGACGAGATTCTTGTCCAGCTGGAAAATACAAATTACAGGATAGGCAGAACCAACAACACTTTAGAGTGCATAAGGGGTGTGAAGAATGGGGAATATAATGTATGCACTGTATTTCCTGCAAATTTTACAATAAGCAACAATGCAAGCGCGAGCATTACATTCTATGTTGACCAGAGCAGAATAAACATTGTGAATACAATAATGGCTGACATAAACAGCCAGCTCAGAGAAAGGGCTGAAAATATAAGCCTTGATCTTGCTGAGACAATTACAGGCCAGCTTTTTTCAACAAGAGATGCAGTAGAATCAAGCCTTGGCTTTGTCGGCGGAATAAAGGAAAACCAGGACATAATGCATGAGGGCTCAAGGAATGCAAAAAATAAGGCAACAAAAATAGACCTTTCTGTAGGTTATGAGATGTTTGGAATTGATGAGCTGAAATCTTCATTTGCAGACCTTAAGGCAGAACTTAACCTGAGCGAATCTGATGCAAATTCTGTTGAAAAAAGAATAGACCATACTGAAACACAGGTAAGGTTTACAATAATACAAATGACAAAGGCGCATAATGACATTCAAGAGATAGCATCTACCCTGGATACTTTTCCCTCACTGATTGATGAAGAGAGAAAAAGCGTAAACCAGATTGATGAAAAATTAAAAGCCACATCTGCTGACATTGACAGCATCATAATCACAAATCCTGAAACAATAATAAGGCCATTCAATACTGATGTAAAACAGATTGCAGCACAGAAGACACACATAGGAAGATTTCTGCCTACATTTATTGTCCTCATAATCATGTTTGTAAGCGTGCTGCTTGCTTCAGGCCTGATACTTGGTGAGAGAACTTCAAGCGCTTATTTCAGGAATACTGTGAGCACAACTCCTCCTTATATATTTTTAATGGGGGCATATCTCACTTCATTTTTGATAGTGCTTGTGCAGCTTATTGTTATATCTCTCGGGCTTAATTTTATTGTAGACTTTGAGATGAATCTTTTATCTCCAATTATAATTCCCATCCTGCTTGCAATAAGCATGTTTATACTTCTAGGCATAACAATCGGATACTTTACAAATTCGCAGGAGACTGCAAATATCATCGGCCTGTTTTTAATAATTGCTGCCTTATTCTTTTCAAATACAATACTTCCAATTGAGGCCCTGCCAAACTACATAAAGCAGATTGTTGAATATAATCCGTTTGTTGTTGCAGAGTTTGCCCTGAAAAAGATGATGGTTTTTGCTTTTGTGCTTGAGAAGATTAAAGACCATTTGTGGATTCTTGTAATTTATAACATTTTATTTTTGGTCCTGGGATACATTGGACTGATGAGATCCAAGAAATTGATTAGGGAGAAATAGGATGTTTTTATTTTCTGATAAATTATTTTAATCTTTATTTCCTTGGAAAATTTTTGCTGGACGTACCCCAAGAACGGGATACGAGAGCTGAGGGTCCTCATTGCAGCCCAACCTGACCTTATCAGAGTCGACCCCGAACCACGCGACAGTCCTATCTCTTGGATACCAGTAATAAACTTCATTAGATCTTGATTTTCTAGTTGGTAAACCTTGTTTGTTGGCGCTTTCTAAATCAACATAAGCGTCTTCCATTAAACATTTTTCAAAAGGTTCTGAAATCATTGGAATTATTCTTCCATCAGGAAGTTTTCTATGTTCAGACTGCATGTATAATCTTCCTTTAAATGCAACAAAATAAGCATCTAACCATTCTGCTCTCCACGGCACCCTTTTAGCCCTAATTTCATTTAATAGCTTGTTTCTTAATGAAGCATCTGCACTCTTTCCATCTCCTCTATAAATTCTTTTTCTTGAATCTAAAGCTAAAACAAAATCAAAGAACTGCCTTGGTGTTAACATAAATGAACCTTCTGCTGTTAAAGATTCATGGGCCTTATACCAATTTTTGCTAAAGTAGTCTCTATTCTGGGATACAAGCAAATCAGGATATTCTCGGCCTCTTCTAGAACTCCCTGGAAGTATCACATAAGAATCCAAACTTCTTTCCTGCTGCTGAACTAGCTGAAGTGCAGTCATTACAGATTATAAGAATACTAAAGATTTATATTCTTTTCTTTAAACGACTGCCTAAAATATAATTAAAACCAAAGATGAACTGTTAAATGTTCTCGACCGAAGGGAGAAGCGCAGAGTTTTCTTACTGCCGTACGGAGAAACTGGTGCCGTCTTTATGTTTGTTTAGTTAGAGAAATCGGATGGCAAGCCGTTTATAAGAAAGTATTTAAAGTAACAGTTATTTTTAAGCTTTAAGATGGTAGAAAAAGAGGCTCAAAAAAGACTGATAGTATTTCAAGATAGAAGTATTAGAAGACTTTGGCATGATGATCAATGGTTTTATTCTGTTGTTGATATAGTTGCTGTATTGAGTGAAAGCGACAATCCTACGACCTATTGGAGGGTGCTTAAGCATAGGGAACCCCAACTCGTTACAATTTGTAACGGTTTGAAAATGCCGGCTGAAGATGGTAAATTACGATATACTGACTGTGTTAATACAAAAAATGCTTTTAGGCTTATTCAGTCCATTCCCTCCAAAAAGGCAGAGCCATTTAAGATGTGGTTAGCCCAAGTTGAAAAAGAACGGATTGAAGAGAGAAAATAAGTCTTAGAAGATGAAACTAAAACAACACAAATCTACACTCACGTGGCGAATAAAGACATCAAGAAACTTGCAAATTTGCTTTAAAATCTTAAGAATTAATTTTCAAACACAAACAAATCGACCTACATTAAGTTAACAGAACCAACAAAGACAATATTTATATATACAGAAATTTTCCAGAATTTTTATGGGAAGGATAAGAACAACACTAATCAAGAGGTCTGGCACAGATATTTACAATGCTTTTCCAGACAGATTTATGCCTGATTTTCAAAATAACAAAAATGTTCTTGGTGAGGTTGCAGAAATACATTCTAAGAAGCTAAGAAACACAATTGCAGGATACATAACAAAGATTGCAAAACAAAACACAAAGACGAGGCGGTGAGATAAATGAGTGAACAAAACACGGACGACAATTCTGTATTCATAGGGAACAAACCCTTCATGAACTATGTTACAAGCGTTGTGATGTGCTTTACATCGCAGAATTTAGACGAGGTTGTTGTGAAGGCAAGAGGAAAACTGATTTCGAGGGCTGTTGATGTTGTGGAAGTTGCAAAAGGCAGATTTCTTGAGAGCGTTAATGTGAAGGACATAAAAATAGGAAGCGAGGAATGCAGAAACAGGGACGGAAGAGATGTCAAGGTAAGCTTCATAGAGATTACAATGGGAAGAAACTAAACATCAGCAAGTTTTATTAATACAGCAATTCTAATTTAAGCTGAAAAGAGGAAAAAATGGTCGGCTTTTTTGCTGAACTCAGCCTGATAATACTGGCAGCAACTGTGATGGGAGCACTTGCAAGACTTCTGAGACAGCCTTCAATACTTGCATATGTTGTTGTCGGAATAATCTTAGGACCAATTGGTTTTGGAATTGTTGGAGAGTCTGAAAATTTAGCATTATTTTCCCAGATAGGCGTTGCGCTACTTCTCTTTATAGTTGGCATGAGTTTAAACCCCAGACACCTTAAAGATGTAGGAAAAATTTCTTTAATTACCGGACTTGGACAGGTTTTGTTTACTTCTATTTTTGGTTTTTTTATTGCCAGAGGGCTTAGCTTTGGGGTAATAGAATCTATTTACATAAGCGTTGCACTGACATTCAGCAGCACAATAATCATTGTCAAACTACTTACAGACAAGGGTGAGATGGACACTCTTTACGGAAGGATTGCTGTTGGATTTCTTCTTGTGCAGGACTTTATTGCTGTGATTGCGCTTGTTTTAATAAGCGGCCTTAAACCAGGCGCTGATTTGTTAAGTGTCATCCTGCTTACTATAGGCAAGGGAATTATATTATTTCTTGGAATCTGGCTGGTTTATCTTGCTATAATAAAGCCAAGCTTTTCATTTTTCTCAAAAAACCAGGAGCTGCTGTTTTTAGGGAGCATTGCCTGGTGCTTTGTTGCTGCTGCAAGCGCAATTAAACTTGGTTTTACTTTAGAGATAGGTGCATTTCTTGCAGGCCTTGCCCTTGCCTCATCTGATCTCGGGCTTGATGTCAGCGCAAAGATAAGGCCATTAAGGGATTTTTTCATTGCCTTGTTTTTTATTAATCTGGGGATAAGCATGACTTTCAGCTCTGTCACAGAAAACATACTGCCGATAATAGTTTTTTCGTTTTTTATTCTTATAGGAAACCCCATAATAATTTTTTTGATTATGAATGCAATGGGATACAGAAGCAGAACCAGCTTTCTTGCAGGACTTACTGTGGCGCAGATAAGCGAGTTTTCACTGATACTTATGGCTGCAGGACTTACTGCAGGACATGTCAGCAGGGATGCAACAATACTTGTAACAACCATTGGAGTAATTACAATAACCGCATCAACTTACCTGATACTTTACGGAAACAATATCTACAATGCTTTCAGCGGAGTGCTAAAATATTTTGAAAGAAGGAAGCTAAAGGAAAGAATTGAACACAAAAACATAAACAGGAGGTATGATGTTATACTTTTCGGGTGCCACAGGATGGGATATAATGTTGTAGAGAAAACAAAGGGGAAAAAAATACTTGTTGTGGATTTTAATCCTGAAATGATAAGAAAATTAACAAAAACAGGCGTTGATAGCATTTATGCTGACCTTAATGACAGCGAGGTCATAGAAGAGCTTACAAAAACAAGGCCAAAGTTTGTAATATCAACAATACCCTCACTTGACATAAACAAAAGAATCATCAGGGGATTTAAAAGCGCCAATCCAAAATGCGTTGTTTTTACAACTACAAAAAATGCCCTTGACTACCTGGAACTTTACAAGGTGGGGGCGGATTTTATAGCCTTCCCAGAGCTGCTTGCAGGACAGAAAATTGCAGACTACATGGTGCATCTTAATGCAAACAAGATGAGAAAATGGGGCAAGATTTACTATGATAAATTCATTGAGGACTTAAGAAGCGGAAAGCTTGTGTGGTAATATTTTTTGCTGAATACATGGGCGTATTATCTATTTTAAAAAAATAACTTCAGAAAACAACAATGCTTAAAAACAGGTTCAGGAAAAATTAAATGATAAAAAGTGGAGAGAGAGATACAATATTCGCTGTCCTATGATGATGTTCTGCTAGTGCCTAAATTTTCAAATATAACATCCAGAAAACATGTTGACACTTCCTCGCAGCTTACTCCCGGCATAAAAATTAATGTACCAATAATAAGCGCCAATATGGACACTGTTACAGAATCTGCAACAGCAATTGCAATGGCCAGACAGGGATGCATCGGGATAATACACAGGTTTTTGCCTATAAAAGAACATGTTGAAGAGGTTCTCGCTGTCAAAAGATCAGAGGCAATAATCATAGAGAAACCCTATATATTAAGCCCGGAGCATACTGTCAAGGATGCTAAAATTCTTATGGGCGAAAAAAAAATTACAGGCATCCCAATTACTGATAATGCCGGCAGATTTGCAGGAATACTAACAAGAAAAGACCTTATGTTTGAGGACAATAATCTTAGAGTAATAGCAGACGTGATGACCAAAAAGTCAGATGCTGTTACAGCTCCAGTCAATACAAGCGTTGAAACTGCCAAAGAAATTTTCAGGGAAAACAAAATAGAAAAACTGCCCCTGGTTGACAGAAGCGGAATATTAAAAGGACTGATAACTGCCAAGGACATACTAAAAAGAGAGATGTATCCTCTTGCTTCAAAAGACAGGAAAGGCAGGCTTCTTGCCGGCGGAGCAATAGGAGTAAGAGGCGATTATTTAGAGAGGGCTGAGGCTCTTGTAAACGCTGAATGCGATGTTATATGCATTGATATTGCGCATGGACATTCGCAGACAGTCATTGAAACCATAAAGATATTGAGGGACAGATTCAGCGATGTAAAAATAATTGCAGGCAATGTTGCGACTGCTGAAGGAACTTTAGACTTAATTAATGCAGGAGCTGACGCAATTAAATCCGGAGTCGGCGGAGGCAGCGTTTGCTCGACTAGAATTGTAACAGGAGCGGGCGTTCCACAATTTAGTGCTGTTTTGGAATGTGCCAGAGTTGCAAATGAATCTGGAATTCCGATTATTGCTGACGGCGGAATAAAAAGTTCAGGAGATATTGTAAAGGCACTTGCTGCAGGCGCATCAACTGTAATGCTTGGAAACCTGCTTGCAGGAACTGAAGAGAGCCCAGGCCAGACTGTCATAAAGAGCGGCAGGAAATTCAAAATTTTCAGGGGAATGGCAGGCTTTGGCGCAAATATTTCAAAAAGAGAAAGAGAAAACGGCTTTGATGACATAAGCGACGTTGTCCCTGAAGGCGTAGAAGGAACTGTTCCTTACAAGGGAAATGTTTCTGAAGTTATTTACCAGCTGCTTGGGGGATTGAGAAGCGGAATGAGCTACTGCGGAGCACATACAATTGAAGAACTCTGGAAAAATTCAGAGTTTGTAAGAATAACATCTGCCGGCTTAAAAGAAAGCCATCCACATGACATAGATGTTTTAAAATAAATTTCCGGTTATTTTTCTTATTTGTAATTTTGTTTCTTTAAAACTTTTTGAATACAAAGTTTTATAAAATAAGCATTTGTTTGTCTTGTTTATGCGGGGGTGCCAGAGATCTTGATTAAAAGACTGGAACCTGGTCAAATGGGCAGGTAAGCTTCGAGCTTTGCTAAACTCAGATTTGCTAAACTTAAGATCGGGTCATGGGACATCCTGTGAGTTAGTCTCTACGCAGGTTCAAATCCTGTCCCCCGCA
>CAYXPX010000008.1:0-22812 GCA_964467335.1 Candidatus Woesearchaeota archaeon
AATTCACCCCTAACCCCTCTTTCATTTTTCAAAACGGAAAAAATCAAATTTATAAGAATTGAGGAAAGCCTATCATAATGAATAAGAACGAAAAATATTTTTTGAACTAGCTCATTTCATTCGCGCCACGCTGCGCTCTCACTTCATTCAGGAGAATATAACATCGTTATGCTCAATGCCCCGCTTAAAGTTTATCTTCCAAACCTAAAATATTTCTAAAAAAAGTTTTAACGCTAGCCACCCTTTGTTGAAATTTTTCATATCTCTCAGCTTTGTCAATTGTTTGTCTAAAATCAGGCATAGTATCATACGCTCTTTTAATGCCCTCTTGTATTCCTTTAACATCTCCAACAAAGGTATAACTTCCATAACTACTATCTATAATCAGAACTGTTGTCATAAATTTAGTAAACATAAAAAGTATTTAAACTTTCCGTTGGGCACTCCTCGTTTCGTTCTGATTATAATTTTGTTATAAATGGGTTTACATCTAACCAAATAATCCATACAAAATACCTGCAGCAAGAACCAAAAACAAAATTAATTTCAAAATAAAATAATCACTTAAGCTATATTCTGGTTTTCTATCCCCAGTTTTTTTTGCTTTTGAATGCATCATTAATATCATAACTAAAATAAATCCTACAGCAACAGCGCCGGCTAAATCAAGCAGTTTAATAAATCCCAAACCGCTGAATGCGATTAGCAGAGGAACAAAAACTGCAAGCCCCCACGATGCAGTATTTGGAACCTTTAAATCAAGGGTAAAATTCTCCTTCAATGCAAATCCAAGTGCAACAAAGGCAGTGGCAAGCGCAAAAAATGCAAAGATATTTGTAAAGATATTCGAAAAATTTCCAAACTTAGACAAAGAAACAGTTGCAACCTCAGTTACAGATCCAGCAGCACCGACAGTCGCAAAGGCAAAAAGCAGGTTTACAATTAAACTTATTATCATCCCAAAAATAATGGCTGGAAACATATATCTCTTGTTTCGCAGTTCCTCATTCATTTCAGGAACAGCGCTTATTCCTGCAAACGCAAAAATAGCTACGCCATAAGGAACCAGGATATTATAAAAATTAAATCCGGTTATATTGCCAAAATCAACAAATTTTAATAAAGCAAAACTCAGGGCAAGCACAACAAAAATTTTAAGCGGAGTAAAAACAGACTCAAATCCCTCCATTATGCCAATAGTAAAATAAACAAAAGGAGCAACAAAAACAAAAAATAAAATAGAAAACAAAACCTCATTATAACCAAATATAGAATTTAATGCTGCGCCTGCACCGATAATATAAGCAGCAAGGGCCCCGTATATGCTCAAGGCATTTGCAGTAAACATAATCCACTTTCCTCTGGTTCCCAGATATCTTTCAGCAAGCCCGGTTAATTGATGGAATCCCTTCGTCCTAAGGCAGATCTCTCCCAAATACAAAGTAAGTAAAGTCATAACAGCAAAAGCAATAAAAACAACAGCAACACCAGTATAAAATCCCGCTTTGTAAAAGACATATGGCAAGCCGAAAATTCCTGCGCCGATTACTATTCCTACTAATGTCCAGACAGCGCCAAAGAACTCTTTTTTCATCAAATTTTATTGGCGCGTATTGCTTTTAAGTTTTCCTATATTGCCTAAAAAAAATAGTTTTATCGCTCTTTGCTCTCAATTTTTATTATTTCATCTATCTCCTCAGTTGAAATTGAACATCCCCTTAATCTTAATCCCCACAATAATCCTTCAATGATATCCCTTTCAGTATTGTCTCCAGTAACAAACTTGTTGAAGAAATCCTTTTCAAATGCAACAGTAGCAAGTTCTGTGCTTCTTATTACTTTCACACCCCTGACAATATGCCTAAAATCCATAAGTACTTTTTTATCAACCTCGACATGTTGCTGGAGTTTCCTCTCAAGAACTCTTCTTAGGCCGTCAGGATCCTCTATGACAAGCCTCATTGTTCTCTCATCGACAACATAAGCATCAGCCTGCAGCCTTAAATACAAAGCAAGAGCTTCAACCTCAGCAAGATCAACTATATGCAGCGGTTTTCTGTCAACAAGGTAAATATTATTTAAATATTCAAGAAGAACATTTGCATCAAGAGGGGAATGCACATTCAAAATATGGTCATTAATAACTTTGCTGACCATTATCGCCTCAAGTTTGTATTTTTTTGTAGTTAAGGGTTTGTCAACAAGCTCCTTCTTTACTGAATAAGGAATATAAAAAACTCCATCAAAAGAATTTTTCAGGCTTCCAAGCACCCAGAGCAGATCATTCATGGCCATGCTTATTATGCTGCTTGTGTCAAACACAATTTTTTTCATGCAAAAATACTCCTTGCAAAATTAAGTCTCTTTTTTGCATCAACAGTTAAATTCTCCTTAACATCAGCAATGTAGGTTTTTCCTATATAATCCATCAGATCAAATCTGCTTATTCCTAAAAGTTCTGCTGTCAGCCCGAGGGACAGGCCATGCTCATAAAGCCTCGAAGCTTTGTTTATTCTTGCCTTCTGCAGAACATCATGTATGTGTTGCCTCAATTTTGGATCAACCT
Source organism: Candidatus Woesearchaeota archaeon (assembly GCA_964467335.1). Classification (GTDB taxonomy): domain Archaea; phylum Nanobdellota; class Nanobdellia; order SCGC-AAA011-G17; family GW2011-AR18; genus CAYXPX01. Next base: position 2,567 of record CAYXPX010000008.1, read on the forward strand.
TCATAATATTCTCAAGATACTTCCTAAGTGAATCCCTAAATCCCTCTATGTCTGACTGGATTAGATATTCTTTAGAATGTTCAAGGCCGGCAAGGCATACATCGCAATACATCTTCCATCCCTTAAATCCGCCGTAATGCATTTCCCTCTCATGCATCTTTCCTAAAGAATAAATAAGAACAGCAACGCTCACAGAAAATTCATCCTGATAAACTGCTGCATCATGTATCGTCTGATTGCTCAGATTTTTAAGACTCCTTACATCTCCTTTTTTTAATGCATCCGCGGTTTTTTCAAACACATTGATTAAATTAAGTCTTTCTCTTTCATCCACTTTTTTTCACCAGAGAAATATTAAATAAGCAGGTATTTATAGTTTTTCAAACATCCTTTTGCAATGGATAAAGAACAGTTGATAAGATATTGGGAAAAATCAGGTCTTCTGAAAAATAAAAATCTAATGAAAGCATTCAGAAAAATTAAAAGAGAAGACTTTGTTCTACCAGAATACAAAAACAGGGCGTATGAAGATACAGCCATCCCGCTAAAACATGGCTCAACAATCTCCCAGCCAAGTACAATAATGATAATGCTCGAAGCTCTTAAACTGAAAAAAGGGCTGAAAGTTCTTGAAATAGGAACAGGTTCCGGATATACAGCCGCATTAATTGCAGAAATAACAAAAAAGACAGTATACTCTATGGAAATCGTGCCTGAATTAATAAAAACAGCTGAAAATAATTTCAAAAAAGAAAAAATAAAAAACATAAAATTGTTCTGCAGAGACGGCTCAAAAGGTTTAAAAGAATATTCCAGCTATGACAGGATTCTTGTAAATGCAGCATCAAAAGATGTATCAAAAGAATTAATTAAACAGCTAAAAACAAATGGAATAATGATCGCTCCGATAGGCGGTAAATACTCTCAAAAAATGATAAAATTCACAAAAGAAAAAAAAGGAATAAGGGAAGAATATTTGGGTGAATTTATTTTTGTGCCAATGCAGAACCGATGACTATTTTAAATCTTCCTGCCATATACAAAGTATGAAGCCGCTAAAAACAATGTATATTGCAGCAATCATCTTAATTTTAATAGCAATAGCAGTGATGTTGATTATTGAGTTTGCAAAAACAGAAAAACCAGAACAGCCAAAATCACCAAAAACAATCATAATAACGAGCGAACAATCACAAGACCTCAGGTCAGCACAGCGTCAGGTAGCAGGACAATCCCAAATCCAGCAGGATAACTTTTTGTTTGGAATAAACCCTGGATTTTTTATAAATGGGGGGGGTGAATCCCATGCAGAACAGCAAAGCCAAGAAACAGATGAAGAAAACACAGAAAGGCAATGTTTGGACAACTTCCTGTTCACGCCTGAAAATTTTAAAGTAGCATTTATAGGAGACACAGGCTATGGAGAAAATTTTAGGAGAGTGCTTGAATTAATAATTGAAGAAAACACAGATCTGGTTTTGCATCAGGGAGACCTTGGGTATGATGAAAATAATCCAGAATCAGATCAGCTCTGGCTCAATGTAATAGAAGAGAATTTAGATCCGACTGCACAAAATGGAATTTTTCCTTACTTCTACTCAATAGGAAACCACGAAATTCCAAGATGGGAGGAACAAAATGGATACAGGGATATTTTAAAAGAAAGGCTCGAGGCTTTTGACATAGACTACATTGGAACAGAAGAACAGCTTGGATCAAAAACATCATTTAATTATAATAACTTGTTTATAACTTTGGCAGCACCAGGAATAAGGGAAGAATTCACAGGAGACAATCACTGGTTGTTTTTAGACCAGCAGTTAAGAAATTCAAACGCATTGTGGAAAATATGCAGTTGGCACAAAAATCAGGGAGATATGCAGGCAGGAGACAAGCATGATGAAACAGGATGGGAAGTTTATGAAACATGCATGGAAAACGGAGCATTAATTATGACAGGGCACTCGCATACATACTCAAGAACGCATGTATTAAGCGACATGTCTGAACAGCTCATTGCAGACAATACAAGTCCGTATACAATAAGCAGAGGACAGACATTTGCAGTGGTAAGCGGACTTGGAGGAAGATCAATAAGGTCGCAGGAAAATTTTGACACAGAACATTTCGCATCAATATACACAGGAACGCAAAATGCAAATTATGGGGCATTATTCATAGAATTCAATGTAGATAACAACCCGAGAAAAGCAAGGGGTTATTTTAAAAATATAGACAGAACAATTATAGATGAATTTGAATTAATAAATGAAGAACCTTATGAATGCCAGATAGAAGAAGTGGAAACGCCTGAAGGGTTTGTTTATGCAGAAGGCACACAGCTTATGCTGAACGAAGAACCTTATAGGTTTATTGGTGTAAATGTATATGGTTTGGCAAACAGTGAAATTTACAATTGCGGACCAAGCGCAGAAAGCGGAAGAAATCCAGAGGAATATCTAAGTTATTTATTCCCGTTTTTAAAAGAAAAAGGAGTTGACGTGATAAGATTCTGGGCATTCCCGCAATTTACAGACAGCGGAAATGATTTTTCAGCAGTAGACAGAGTTATAAGATATGCAAAGGAAAATAATATAAAATTAATTCCTGTATTTGAAAACCAGTGGAATCACTGTCCTGGAAGCATGCATAAATGGAATGAGTGGTATAGGGAAGGATATCTAAGCCCGTATAATGGAAATGAAATTTCTTACCAAGATTACGTTGAACAATTTGCAGAGAACTACAAAAATGAATCTGCAATTCTAATGTGGCAGCTGATGAATGAAGCACAGAGTGAAACACCTTCAGGAGAAGATGACCCTGGAAGTCTGTTAAATTTCGCAGAAGATATGTCCAATTTTATAAGAAACATTGATCAGAATCATATTATCAGCCTTGGTACAATAGGAAGAGGCCAGGCAGGCATAGATAATGAAAATTTTATTTATCTGCATAATATTCCGAATATTGATATAGTAGAAGTTCATGATTACAATAATGAAGAAGAACCAATACCGTTTTCAAATTATCATTCAGTTAGAAGGGCATTTAATATCGCAGAGGATTTGAGCAAGCCGTTCTTCATAGGTGAAGCAGGAATAAGGCAGGAAGAATATTCAATAGAAGAAAGAGCAGAACTGTTTGAAGAAAAAATTTCAGCCTCATTTGAAGCAGGCTTTGACGGTTATCTAGTATGGGAATATGATAACTTGCCGGAAAACTATGGAAGAGAAAGATGTACTGGCTATTGTTTCACAGAAAATGATCCATTATTAGAAATTATTGAAAGATATTCTTGAAATACCCATGTTTATTATAAAGAAACTTCTCAGGATGAAGTTAAAAGCTACAATATAGTAGTAACATAATAACAAAATTTATAAACTTTTGGTAGGATAATAACATATGAAAGAAATAGAATTGCAGCCAGAACAAATAATGGTTCCTAGAGAGTATGAACTAGCAAATGAACAAATACTTAAAATATATTTTAGAATTTTTAAAAGCGGCTACGGTAAAGCTCTTCCGCCAGTAATCACAGCAAGAATAAATGAAACCCAATCCCTGGTGGAGCTTATAGAAAATGGAAGGCATCCTGACAAGGGTGGAGGACTGCGAGGTTATGAAGAATTTCTGAAAAAAAGGCATTATAGTTTTGACTGGGAAAGAAATGAAGTTGATCAGGAGGTAAGATCAAGAAGAGAGGATTACAGGAAGTTATTCGCAGAATTTAAAACTTCCCCATATATTCTTCTTGACGGGAATCATAGAACTGCAGCAGCAGCACTTACGCATAATCCTGTTTACGCTCTTGAAATTGAAACAGATGAAGATATTTCTGAAATAAGAAGAATGATAAAAAGAGGAGAATTATTTGAATTCAATAGTAATGAAACCTCGCTAATGACATTGAAAGAATCATTTGTTTTGTATTGTCTTCAATTAGCTATTAAGGATAATGGAAACATAACCTTCCCTTCAGCAGCACTCTCTCTATTGGACGAAACAGCAACAGTAAAAGAAAGAGTAAAAAAGTTAGTTGTTAATGGAGAACTTCCAGATTATATGGCAAGAAGATACAAAAGTCAGTGACCGCATTCTATCTCTGGACAGCCGCCTGCAAACTCAGAGTGTATCTTAACTCTTTTTTCATATTCCTCTCCAGAATACAAAACCTGTCTTCCCTCTTTGCTTCCAGTTCTGAAGACAGTTATGCCCTTGCATCCAAGCTTATATGCAAGTAAATATATATTCTCAACATCTTTTCTTGTTGCATTTTCAGGAAGATTTACAGTTTTGCTCACTGCATTGTCAACATACTTTTGAAAAGCAGCCTGCATCTTCACATGATATTCAGGCGCAATATCAAAAGCAGTAACAAAAACTTTCTTCATTTCTTTGGGAATATGTTTAATGTTCCTTAAGCTTCCTGTTTTTGAAATTTCATTTGCCATGCCCTTACTGTAAAATCCTCTTTTCCTGCTGGCATTCTCAAAATAAGGATTTGTCTCAAGCATAAAAGTCCCCTCAAGAATTTCTCTCACATAGCTTAATGCAAAAACAGGTTCTATTCCGCTGGAACAGCCTGCAATAATGCTCAAGGTTCCAGTTGGTGCAATTGTCGTTACAGTAGCATTTCTCATGTAATTGTAATGCCCCTTCAGTTTGCTCTTATTAAAGTTTGGAAAATTTCCTCTTTTTTTGCCTAAATCTTCAGAAGCCTTTCGCGCATTTTTTGAAATAAAACACATTAATTTCTCAGCAAGTTTCAATGCCTCTGTACTATCATAAGGGATACAAAGATTGTAAAGCATGTCAGCCCAGCCCATAACGCCAAGCCCTATCTTTCTGTTTTTCTTAGTTGTCACTTCAATTTCCTCTGTCACATAATCATTTGCATCAACAACATTATCCAAAAAATGCACCCCTAAAAAGATAGCATCTCTAAGTCTTTTCCAGTCAATGTCAGCTTCATTAACAAACTTGGTTAAATTTATGCTCCCAAGAACGCATGACTCATTTCCAAGCAGCGGCTGTTCTCCGCATGGATTGGTTGCTTCAATATTCTCATGCAGAGGATGTAGCCTGTTGATCCTGTCAATAAAGATCATCCCTGGATCTCCTGCAGCCCACGCGTTCATAATAATTAAATCAAAAACAGCCCTTGCACTTAAACTCTTTGTCTTTTTGCCGTTAATTGGATCAACTAGCTCATAGTTTTTATTTTTCAAAACAGCATTCATGAATCTGTCAGTTGCTGCAGCAGAGATGTTAAAATTAGTGAAGGAATTAAGGTTATTTTTGCACTGAACAAAATCAAGAATGTCAGGATGATCAACTCTTAGAACTCCCATGTTTGCCCCCCTTCTCTTGGATCCAAGTTTAATAACGCCGGTCATCGCATCAAACAAACCCATAAAACTCACCGGACCTGAACTCACTCCTTTTGTGCTGTTAATAATAGAGCCCTTCGGTCTAAGTCTTGAAAAAGAAAAACCAGTTCCTCCAGCAAATTTCTGCAGAATTCCTGCAGTTTTTAGGGTGTTAAATATCTTGTCAAGAGAATCTTCAACATTGAGCACAAAGCATGCATTAAGCATCTGGAATTTTGTTCCTGCATTCATAAGGCACGGCGTATTTGGCAGAAATTCAAGCCTGCTCATGACCTGAAAAAATTCATTTTCGCTCTTTTTGCTGTCCTCATTATATTTTTTGTCAACAAAAGAAACAGCCCTTGCAACCCTCTTAAACATCTCTATGGGAGTTTCAGCAACATAACCTTCAGCATTTCTAAGAAAGTACCTGCTCTGCAGAACCTTGGCAGCATTGACGCCTAATTTTAGGTCATCTTTTCTTACGCCATAAAATTCCTTTGCTGTTCTCAGCTCGCTCCTTTTCTCCCTGTAAAGAATATAAGATTTCGCAATATTGCTATGCCCTGAATTCATAAGAACTTCCTCTGTAATGTCCTGTATATTTTCAACAGTTGGAAGCCTGCCTCTGTGCCGCAAAAATAAAATTCTCTCAACCTTTTCAGCCAGCCTGCTCCCTGTAATTGGGTTCTCTTCAGCAGCAATTGCAGCCTTGGAAATGGTAGAAGCAATCTTATTCCTGTTAAAATCAGCTATCTTCCCATCTCTTTTTACAATTTTTGATATTTTTCCCCTGATCATCTAGCTCTTTATTGCATAAGCAAGAATTTCTCCCTCTTTTACAGCATCCACCTTATGCACCCCCTGTATAAATCAAACATTAAAAGAATTTAAATATGTTTCGAGTCGCATTAAAATTAAAGAATATGCAAATTTTATTTCCGCATGAAAAAATAAGAGAATCCCAGGATGATTTTATAAAAAAGATAAATGAAACCATCGAAAAAAAAGAAAACTTGATAGCGCACTGCCCGACTGGCACAGGCAAAACAGCCGCAGTTTTGAGCGTTGTGCTGCCGTTTGCATTAAAAAACAATCTAAAAGTTTTTTTTGTAACACCCAGGCATACTCAGCACAGGATAGCTGTAGAAACCCTGAAATTAATAAAAGAAAAGCACAAGATAGAGTTTACTGCTGTTGACTTAATAGGAAAAAAACTAATGTGCGCGCAGCCGGGAGTTCATGATATGACTCAGGCAGAATTCTATGACTATTGCACAAATGCAGTAAAGAAAGGGGAATGTGAATTCTATCAAAATCTGAGAAAAGATGAAAAGCTTACGCATGAAGCAAGAGAAGCATTAGACATAATCAACAATAACATAATGCATGTAGAAGACGCAAGAGAAATGTCAAAAAGCAGAGTGCTCTGTCCGTTTGAAATTTCAATACTTGCTGTAAAAAAAGCAGCCGTAATAATTGCAGATTACCACCACATTCTCATAAGCTCAATAAGAGACATCATATTAGGAAGGGCAAAAAAAGAGCTCTCAGAATGCATAATAATTATAGATGAAGCCCACAATCTTCCGGAAAGATGCAGGGATCTGCTGAGCACCCAGCTCTCAACTATAACAATAGACAGGGCAAAAACAGAGGCTGCCAAATTAGGCTATGCAGAGATGGCAGAAATTATAGAGGAAATAAAAAAAAGAATAGAAAATCTTGCGCTGAAAAAAGTAGACAGGGAAACAAAGGAATCATTGATAAAAAAGGAAGATCTTAAGCGTGAAATAGAAGGAATAATCAAGATTGACCAGCTGGCTGAAAACTTGCTCTCAATAGGCAGCAAAACAACAGAGCAGAAAAAAAGAAGTTACACAATTCCCCTGGCAAATTTTCTTCTTGAATGGGAAGGCCCTGACAACGGCTTTGCAAGAATAATAAAAAATGAAAAAACAAAAAAAGGATACGCCCATACTCTTGTAAAATATAGCTGCCTTAATCCATCGCTTATAACTAAAAATATAGGGGATTCTTCATATAGCACAATATGCATGTCAGGAACGTTAAAACCCTTGGAAATGTACAGGGATTTATTCGGTTTCAAAACACTGATAGGAGAGTTTCCAAATCCCTTTCCTGAGAACAACAAGCTCAGCATTATAGTGCCTGAAACAACAACAAAATTCACAGCAAGAAACCCTGAGATGTACAAAAAAATAGCAGAATACTGCGCAAAAATAACAAACGAAATACCCGGCAATTCAGCAGTATTTTTTCCAAGCTATTATGTAAGAAATGAAGTATATAATCACCTGTCAAGATTGTCTGAAAAAACAACATTCCTTGAGGCGCAGGACTCAACAAAACAGCAGAAGGCAGAGCTAATAGAGAAGTTTAAGTCATATAAAAACAGCGGGGCAGTTCTTTTGGGTGTAAGCAGGGGAAATTTCGGCGAAGGACTGGATATAGAAAACAACATCCTAAAATGTGTTGTTGTTGCAGGTATTCCCCTTGAAAAACCAGACCTTGAAACAAAAGAACTTATAAATTATTATGAGGAAAAATTTAAAAAAGGCTGGGACTATGGGTACATAATGCCGGCAATGATAAGATGCTTGCAGAATGCAGGAAGGTGTATAAGGTCTGAAAAAGATAAAGGAATTGTGATTTTCCTTGACCAGAGATTTATCTGGGACAGCTACTTCAAATGCTTCCCGCAGGACAGCAACCTGAAAATAACAAAAGATCCTGTAGATAAGATAAGGGTATTCTTTGGCAAAAATAAAGATTCACAAGACGTATAAATTAAACTAAAATTAAAAAAAGCATGTCATACGATAAAAGAAAATTAGAATTTGCAGAGCCGCTTACAGAAATAGTAGCAAGGGTGCACAGAGAAATATTCCTTAATAAGCCAAGCATAATTGAACACAAGGAAGAAATAAAATTTTCAAGACAGATTTGGTCAACAGGAGAACTTAGAAATCCAAGAAACGAAACAGAAGGTTATGAATTCCAGCTTGGTAAATGTACCGGCTATATAGGAGAAGAAAGAATCAGTCCTTACGGCGGCCATCCAAAAACTGGAAAGATTGGGAAAAAAATAATAATCCTGGAAAGAGGATTTGGCAGGGAATTGGAAGAAATTACAATGGCTTACATTGCAGTCTCTATAATAAGGAAAAATCACGTTGTAAACAACGGCTATCCTGAACTTGAATTTATCCCGCATCAAACAAGAGAGGGAATAGGAATTCTTGTAACTTTTGACGCCTCAGAAGATCACGCAGAGCAAAGCGCATTTGAAATTGTAAAAGTTGCCCACGCAATAGAAAAGGCAATAAAATACGCACAACAAAGTTTTTAAACCAAATACGCCTCGCACGGCTGATGGGAAAAGAAAACATTGAAAATTTCTGGTCAAAAAATTATAAGATATTAATGTGGATCCCTGTAATCTTGTTTATAATTTCAGTTTTATTAATAGGAATAAAAATAGCAAAGACAGGAGATTTCATAAACAAGGACGTAACACTTAAGGGGGGAATAGCTGCGACAGCCTACACAGAACAGGAATTCTCAGAACTGGAAATAAAAAATGCGCTTGAAGTTGATTCAAACATAAAAAAATTAAGTGACATAAAAACAGGGCGGCAGATAGGATTTATCATAGAGGTTTCAGATTTAAGCGAAGAAAAATTAAGAAACATACTAACAGAAAAATTAAATCTCGAAATTACAGGTGAAAACTTCAGCGTTGAAGAAACAAGCCCAAAATTAAGCAAAGCATTTTTCAAGCAGCTTATGATAGCAATAATATTTGCATTCATTCTGATGGGCCTTGCAGTATTCATCTCGTTTAGGACCCCAATACCAAGCATAGCAGTGATATCTGCAGCCCTGATGGATGTTACAATAACCCTTGCAATAGTAAACATTATTGGCATGGACATATCAACAGCTGGAATTGTGGGATTTCTCCTTATAATCGGCTATTCAGTTGACACAGACATACTGCTGACAACATGGGCAATAAAAAAAAGAGATTTTAAGCTGTTTGACAGAATGGTGCACTCAGCAAAAACAGGACTCACAATGACGATTATAGCAATCATAGTAATGACAATCGGCGTAGTGTTTACAAATTCAGTTGTAATAAAAGAGATGTTTACAATAATACTAATAGCATTGATAATAGACATATTTACGACTTATCTCACAAACGCAGGAATACTGTGGATTTACTGCAAAAAGAAAAAAATAGAATGAAAGCGAAAAAACTGCTGAAGCAATGGAGAATATGGATGCTGGTGATATTTCTATTAATTTCTTTTGTCTCAATTAACCACCAGTTTGGAGAGCCGGCAATTGTAGTAAGTGCAGTAGAACAGAATAGTACAGCATATGAATCAGGGTTAAGAACGCCATCTGGAGAAATCCCTCCGACAAAAAGGGAAAAAATTCTAACAGTAAATAATATGGAAATAAAAACTATCGAAGAATTTAACCAGGCATTAAACTCCATTCAGGCAGATAATCCTGTAACAATAACCACCTCAAAACAGGCCTACTCATTCCTAAAAAAATCAGATGACATAGGGCTGACAATTGCAGATTTTCCAAAATCAAACCTAAGAAAGGGTCTTGATCTCCAGGGAGGCACCAGGGTTCTTCTCTCTCCTGAAGAGGAAATAACTGACTCTCAGGTGCAGGATATAGTAAGTGTTATGGAAAGCAGGTTAAATATTTACGGCCTGTCAGACGTCACAGTAAAATCAGCATCAGATCTCGAAGGCAGCAAGTTTATAATTGCTGAAATAGCAGGCGTAACAAAAGAGGAAATAAAAAATCTGCTTGAAAATCAGGGAAAGTTTGAGGCAAAAATATCAGATCATGTAGTGTTTGAAGGCGGAAGAAGAGACGTAACATTTGTCTGCAGGACAGATGCAACATGCTCAAGAATAATAACCCCATGCCAAAGATCAGACAGCCAGTATGTATGCAGATTTGAATTTGAAATTGCATTAAGCCCTGAAGCAGCAGAAAGGCATGCAGAAATAACAAAAGATTTAGCATCCGGCCCGACAGGTCAGGGAGGAAGAGTATTAAACGAAACAATAGATTTCTATTTGGACAATGTTTTGGTAGATGAACTGCAGATAGATGCAAGCCTGAAAGGGCAGAAAGCAACAAGAATTGTAATCTCAGGTCCGGGCGCAGGCCTGACGCAGGAAGAGGCGCTTGAGAGCGCAATTAAAAATAGGGACAGGCTGCAGACAGTCATGATTACAGGATCCCTTCCCTCAAAGCTCTCAATAGAAAAAATAGATTCAATATCACCATCGCTTGGCGAGGCATTTATAAACAATGCCCTTCTCGTAGGTTTTCTTGCAGTAATTGCAGCAGGTATAATTATTTACTTCAGATACAGAAAATTAAAAGTCTCGCTTCCAATAATGATCACTGTAATAAGTGAAATTTATATAATACTTGGCTTCGCAGCTCTTTTCAAGCAGAACCTTGATCTTGCAGCAATTGCAGCAATAATTGCAGCAGTCGGCACAGGGGTTGACCATCAAATCGTGATAGCAGATGAAATGCTTAGGGGAGGCTCAGGAAGCGCAAAAGAAAGTACAAAGCGTGCATTTTTCGTAATCTTTGTTGCATATGCAGCAACAGTTGCAGCAATGCTCCCTCTTTTGAGAGCAGGAGCGGGTTTGCTTACAGGATTTGCAATAGTTACAATAGTAGGCGCAACAATCGGCGTGCTGATAACAAGGCCCGCATTTGCATCAGCCATGAAAATTCTTCTTGAGGATTAAAAACAGCAAGCATTATAAATTTTTCTTAATCAAAACAAGCAATGAAAAAAACCAGCTACGCAAGAGAATCAATCGCAGTAATAATTGCAGCAGGGATTACATATTGGTTTTCATGCACCGCCCAATCAGCACTTTGTATTAGGTCGCAAAGAATAGAAGACCAGTCACAGCTTGAATCAAAACTTCTCGAAGAAAGAAAAAAATTAAGGGAAAAAATAAAAGATGATGTTATAATCCATGCCTCATTAGATGGAGATGAACACACCAGCTTGCCGCATTCAGAAAAAATCAAAGACAGAGAATATAAAATAGTTTTAACACAGCAATGTTCAGATCAAGACACGCTAAGGCACGAATTATACCATATTGCTGACGGACATTTTGAAGATATGGATAGAATTAAATATATAAAAAATATCTACTATTTATGGTTTGAAGCACAGGCAGTAATTTATGAATTAACAGGACTAAAACCTTAAATGCCAGAAAGCTGCATAAAAACAGCAGACAGTAAAGTTTTTAAACAAGTAAAATCAAAAGAACTATAGAAAAAATGGTAACATACGATCAAATAGTGCATTACATCATTCTTGGAGCATTGATAGGTGTAATATGGAGCTTAAAAAGAATTTATGTTCTTGAAAATAAGATAGTTTCTCTTGAGAGTAAGGCAAACATGATTTTAAACCATATTGAAAAAAAGAAAAGATAAAACCCAACTTAATAAGGGTGGATAAACGTCACTAACCTACACATAAGTAAAATAAGAAAATTTATTAACTTACAAATCTATCCCAATAAAATGGTATTAATCCAAGTAGGAGCAGAGGATAAAGAAAAGGTCTTGGAGATTTTATTAGGTAATGGAAAGTTTCGTTCTCTTGGAGAGAATAAGTTCGATATTATTGAAAATTTTGAAAAAGTTCTAAAGGATTTAAAACAAAAAGGTATAGAAGTTAAAAAAATTCAGGAATAAAATAAAATACAATGAAATTATATAGAATCTTTATTCCTAAAAAATATAATGAGGGTACAATAATACCTATTGAAAAAACAACTAAAATATTAAATGAAGTAGAAGAAAGATTCGGTGGATACACAATTGATCCATTTGGTAGAATGCCTCTAATTGGTGTTTGGAACAATCCTAAAGACAGACAGAGATATATAGATGAGGTCCAAATATTAGAATTATTTGTTGAAGATACAATGGATATTAAAAAATGGTTTAATGCCAACAAAGAATTATGGAGACAACACTTAAAACAAGAAGAATTTTTAATTATAGTTCAAGACGCTGAGATAATACCTTAATTTTTTAGTCAAAAAACAACCGTTAACTTTACAATGTAAACTCTCCGAAAAGGTTAAATACTCTTCTAAAATCACATCCTAAACCAATGACATGATGGAGGTTAAAATGGATCTAAATACTAAAGTTTCAAAGGAAATTATAGATAAGTCGTACGAGGCGCTTCAGCTTGCCCAGAAAGGCGGAAAAATAAAAAAAGGAACAAATGAAGTAACAAAATCTATAGAAAGGGGCACAGCAAAAATAGTGTTTGTAGCGCAGGATACAAATCCAAAGGAGATAATTATGCATCTCCCTCCTTTATGCGAAGAAAAAGGCATATCTCTTATCCCTCTTCCTAAAAGAGAAGAGCTTGGAGGGGCAGCAGGTATGAGCGTTCCTACAGCAGCTGTTTCAATAGTCCAGGAAGGAGAGGCAAAGCAGGCAATAAAAGAATTAATTTCTAAGTCAAAGTAACAAAATGACAAAAAAAATAGTGCAGGAAAAAGAAACAAAAAAGACAGTCAAGGAATCATTATTTACAAGGGCAACTCCTGCGCAGGTGGAAGATATCGTAGGGAGAACAGGCATGAGGGGCGAGGTAACCCAGGTTAGATGCAAGGTTCTTGAGGGAAGGGATATAAACAGAGTATTAAGAAGAAATGTAAAGGGGCCTGTAAGAATAGGCGATATCTTAATGCTCACAGAAACAGAAATAGAAGCAAGAAGGCTGAGCCAGGGAAGGAAGTAAAAATGGCAAAATGCATATTTTGCAGCGAGAATATTGAACAGGGAAAAGGAAAAATTTTTGTGCTGAACAGCGGAGAGATAAGAAACTACTGCTCAAATAAATGCGAAAAAAACCACATAAAGCTAGGAAGAGACCCGAAAAACATTAAATGGACTAAAAGTTATAAGAAAGGCGGCATCTGAATCCTTTTACTGATACAGAAATTCTCTCAAAAATAGAAGAAAACACCCCTTTTAGTTTTCTCCATAATATCCCTGCATAAAAGCCCATTCATTCAAATCCAGCTCATCATCTTCAAGGCCATCATCAGTCCAGTCATAGATTCTTCTGGTATCTATATCTCCGAATGGTGCTTTAATTTCTCGCCTTCTCATAGTTTCCACCCCCATCACATATAGGATACTCAAGATATTATAAATATTTAATCTATATTAAGAATATATAGCATATACTAAGATTTTACACATCTTCCATCAACACAAGAATAATCTTTCCCAAAAGAGCCGCAGCTAAAGGTCTCAGCAGCAACTCTGTTTCCTCCGCAAAAATATTCAACCCCCATTTTATCTGAAGTACAGTAATCAAAATAGCTCTCGCTTTGTACACTTGGAGGAGTTCCAAGAAGATCAGGATCATCCTCTCTAAGTCCTGTTGTAATCCCCTTTACCCTATAGCTTGTGCCGTCAGAATCAGTGCACAAAAGAGGATTGCACTTATTATTTAAGCAGCCATAAGTGCATTTGACAGCCTTTTTTGCTGAAATCCCAGCATCACAATAAGTCTCAACAAGAACATCCCTAACACACAAGTCAGAATCAAGCCGCCAGGAGCTAAAAACTTTTGACTTAACAACACCGCTGTGAAATATGCTGCTCATCCCGCTAAATTCATCAGTATCATCACACTCAAAAGCAGCATAACCTGTAGAAAAATCAGAAAAATCATATGAAAACATTGCAATGCCTGCAGCTATCAGCAAAAGAACCATTCCAAACCTATTTAAATTTATCATAATTCACCTTTTTATCAGGTTTAATAAACTAATAAGTATTTAATGTTTTTTATTCAGGGGTTAAAATGCTAAGACAGGTAATTACAACATTGGTAGGCCATGTTGATCACGGAAAGAGCTCAATCATAGAGAAAATTAAAAAAACATCTATAACAAAAGCAGAGCCTGGAAAAATAACGCAGTCAATAAAGGCATATTCCATAGATCTAAGCGTAATAAAGGAGATATGCAGCGGCCTTTTAGAGCCAGATAAAATAAAAATTCTTGGCCTGTTATTTATAGATTCCCCAGGACATGCCGCATTCTCAAATCTTAGAAAAAGAGGCGGTTCGCTGGCAGACATAGCAATTCTTGTCATTGATATCAACGAAGGAATAATGCCTCAGACAGTGGAAAGCATAGAAATTTTAAAGGAAAACAAAACTCCGTTCATAATTGCTTTAAACAAAATAGATTTGATTAACGGCTGGAACCAAAAGCAAGGCACATTCCTCATCAAAAACATAAACAAACAGGCCCCTTCTGTGCAAAAATCCCTTGATGAAAAATTATATAATATTGTTGGAAAGCTGTATGAATTCGGAATAACAGCAGAAAGATTTGACAGGATTGAAGATTTTACAAAAACAGTTTCAATGGTTCCGCTGTCTGCAAAAACAGGAGAGGGCATTCCAGAACTATTAATGGTAATAACAGGCCTTGCGCAGAGATTTCTTGAGGCAGACTTGGAATATAACCCTGATTCTCCGGCAGAAGGCACAGTACTTGAAATAAAAGAAGAAAAAGGCCTTGGATTGTGCATGGATACAATAATACATATGGGAAAAATAAAAGTAAATGATACAATAGTTATCGGAACACTCAAAAAGCCGGTAGTCACAAAAGTAAAGGGGATATTTATACAAGAAAAAGTCCAGCTGAAAAACTTGAAGGAAGCTGAAGCTGCAATAGGAATAAAAATCTCAGCCCACAGCATAGAAGATGTAATACCAGGAATGCCTTTGAAAGTTGTAGATAAAGATATAGAAGAAGTCAAGAAAGAAATAGAAGAGCAGGTCGAGGAAATAACATTTGAGCTGGATGAGGATGGAATAATAATAAAGGCAGATTCCATTGGAAGCCTTGAAGGATTAATAAACCTATTAAAAGAAAAGAACATAAAAATAAAAAAAGCCTCAATAGGAAACATATCAAAAAAAGATATTGCAGAGGCAGCAGCAACTGAAAATAATTTATATAAAGTAATTCTCGGCTTTAATGTAAGGCAGTTTGAAGAAACAACTGAAATAAAACAGATAATCAAAAAAGTAATCTACCATCTTGTGGATGAGCTTGAAGAGTGGCAGCAAAAACAGGCTGAAGAAACAAAATTAAAGTCAATGAAAGATCTTCCAAAGGTATGCAAAATAAAAATAATGAAAAATTATATATTCAGGCAGTCCAATCCTGTGGTTTGTGGCATTGAAGTTTTGTCAGGCACTGCAAAAGCAGGCACAAAATTAATGAAAGACGGGGATAAGATGACAGAGATAAAGGAGATGCAGGATCAGGGCAAAAAAATAACAGAGGCAAAAAGGGGCCAGCAGGTTGCAGCATCCCTGCCAGGAATTACAGCAGGAAAACACATAAAAGAAGAGGACATCTTATACTCAAACCTTACAGAAGAGGAGTTCAGGACCTACAAAAAAATAAAAGACAGTTTAACAGAAGAAGAAAAAGATATACTTAAAAAAATAGCTGAAATAAAAAGAAAGAATAGTCCTGGCTGGGGTATCTGATGGTGTAAAAACACCTAATCTATTATTATAATATATCTTATATATAACAAGAATAAAGGGTATATAATATAAACTAAGCCAATTGTTCTGCCGACTTTATAACTTCCTTGGCTTTACAAAAGACTTTACTTGCTTCTAATATTTCCATCCCGAGTATTTTTCCGCTTTTGTCTATATCAATAACTATCCCGTTATCCAGTTCTATACTCTTCCAGTATTTACCCATTCTAATTTCTATATTTAATATATCCTCTTCCTTATCATACCAGCTTTCCATTTTTTTATCCTTCATACAACCAATAAGCAGTTATTATTTTTATATCTTTGCCTTTCTCTTTATAAACAACTTTCAACAGCTTATTTGGGGGAGGAATTCTGCATATTGCATTATAAACATATTTCCAGCGTCTGTCTTTTATTTTTGGAGATTTCATTATACAGTACTTGATAATCCACCCGCTTATGTCTTTCCTCCTTCTTTTTCTTTTTTCTAACCAATGTGTTGTGTAAACAATCTGCATGAGCAGGGAAATCCACTAGATTACTTGATAAATTCTTAAGAGATTTTAAATCGTGCCCATACACCATTATTTTTTCTTCTCTTTGTGCCCGTAACTTCTCACTTGGTCGATAATCAATCGCAACATTCGAGCAATATACTCCCTAAAATTCTCTTTATCAGCTTCTTCCAAAGTCATGTAATATTCCTCTCGTTTCTCAAAGGGAACAAAGAACATCGGATACTCATTTTTCATCAAAATCCAGTTCATAATTGTCCGGGAAGTCCTGCCATTTCCATCCTCAAACGGATGAATCCAGGTTAGCTTAGCATGAATCATCATGGCCAACTCAAATGGATGTAATTTGTGCTTATTGGCACTATACCACTTATACATATTTAACAGGTGCTTCTTTACTTCTCCATGGGAAGGAGGAACGTGTTTCGAACCTTCAATCTTAACGTCAAAAAATCTTATTCTCCCACTATAAACAACACCTGTGTTCTGGGTTAAAATACCATTTACTTTCTCCAATAATCTATTATTTAGTTCTCCTTTATACTCTTTTAAAAATTCCAAACATTCTTTTCCATTCACGGCTTCGTGATAATCAGATGCTCGTACACCTGAGGGAAGGACTTTATCTTTGAGAATAAGAGCAGTTTGCCGTAAAGTAAGCCTGTTTCCCTCGATAGCATTGCTATTATAGGTAAACCTAATCACAAAATCATCATACAGCTTATTTTTGAGGCTTTCAGGAGTTTTCTTCAACCATTCTTTATAACTCTCTTTAAGATCCTGGAGTGTTTCGGCATCTTCCTCACCAAGATAAGAATATTCTGATTTTTTCAGCCCTTCCTGTTCGATTTGCTTTTCAATTTGTTTGGCATACTTCTGAATTTCAGATTTTGTTGGTTTTTTATCACCGATATAAATCCTGATTTTCTTCCATTTATTGATACTAACCCGGAGATTTTTAGTGAGGTAATAATATTCTTTGTCTCCTCGTTTTATTATCTCAATATAGGTCATAAGATGTGTATGGGCACACTACTATTTAAAACTTTCGTTAAAAAGTGCACTTACAACTGTGGCGGAATTTTCTTACTGAACTAATCAACGTGGCACTATATATAAATCGCGCGGAAAAAACTTGCTCAAATGTGCAATGATAAAAATTAAATTTGAGGATTACGGGGCTTAAAACCTGGTTATCAACTCGTCTTTCAGCGCTTAATTTCAATAAGCTAGCGAGCTAAAATATTACAAAACAACAAGATTTATAAAATAACTGTCTCTGCTAATTCCATGCCGGAAACAAAACTTGTAATAAATGACACAAAAACAGGAAAATCCTACCAAAAAACACTTGAGGAAAATCCGTTTCTTAATCTAAAGATCGGAGACAAAGTGCAGGGCATAAATTTTGGTCTTGACAATTATGAGCTCCAGATAACAGGAGGCTCAGACAAATCAGGATGTCCAATAAGGTATGATATGATTGGAATGGGAAAAAGAAGGGCATTGTTGTCATCAGGACCATGCGTAAGGGGCCTTAAAAATGGAAAAAGAATAAGAAAAACAGTTGCTGCAAATCTTATAAACCAGGACATTGTGCAGGTAAACTTAAAGGTTCTGAAAGAAGGTGCAAAAAAATTAGAAGAGATATTCCCTAAAAAAGAAGAAGTAAAATCATAATCTTTTGTCTCCTCCGTTTATCCAGTCATTAACAGTTATGTAAACATTTCTATTGGCAGGTTCTGCCGTTTCATATCTTTTTGTTGGAATCCCTCTTGGTATTTCAGTTATATATTCAGAAGCATCTCTGATTGTAAGCAGGCTTAAAACAAGGAACAATAAAAACAATAAGGATAATGTATGCCTCATATAGGGAATTAAGTCAAGGTCTAGATTTGCCAAAATTGTTTTCGGCTTTTTAATCTGCAGGTTTAAATTTACTTTAGGTATCTCTACGTCAACATTTCCTATTCTTCCTTTTTGAATACCATAAACTAACCTTGCTGATTCAGATTCATCTGTTCCCTCTATCTTTTGTTCAACATTTATGGCTGCAACAGGTTGAAATGGTGCTGTTTCCTGTACTATATCCTCTTCTTCAGCTGTTATCTCCTCTTCTTCAGCAGTTACAACTTCTTCTTCTGTCGTTACAACCTCCTCTTCAGCAGTAGGAGTTATAACTTCAACAGTTACTGTAGTACTTTCCGGCAAACTTTCTTGTGTAGTTGTTTCTGAAGCGCTGCTGCTTGCTGTTGTATCAGTAGTAGTCACTGCAGCACTTCCGCTATCATCATCTGTAGTTGTTGTGGTTGTGGTTGTGGTTGCAGCAGTAGCAACAAAATTAACAAGACCAAATATGCTAAAGCTTGTTATTCCATCATATCTAACGCTCCTCAAAGTGGTATCAACAGAGGTCTGTCCTGTTTGATTCCACCCGCTGCCTGAATATCTCGCTATATATAGGTTGCTGGAAGAAACACTTGAACTATCATAATACATCCCAAGGTTAATAGTGGCTGAGTTGTCGTTGTTTGTTATGTTCACAACACGATCATCAGGTGTTATCAAAGTACATGTTCCAGAGAAACCAGTGCAGCCTGTTTCAGTAGTTCCTGAATTAGCAAGTGTTATTACCTCCATAGAAACATTTGTCGCTGCATCAAAAAATATTGTCCCAAGACTTGTTGTAAAATTATTGTAAGTAGAACCAACTCTTGTTGTTATATTGCTCCCCCCATAAATCCCGATGTCGCTTATGTTCACAGCATGATCCAGTGCCCTGTTCACTCCAGTAAACGTTATGTTTGAATTCCAGTCAAAATAATACTGGAAGTTGGAATTGTTTGTTGCATTATTGCCTGTAAAATTTGCCCTGTTTGCAAAAATAACATTAAAGCCATATTGTGAATAGTTTGCAAGGTTATTTATTAATATGGTGTCATCGCTGTTTGAAATATTAACCCCTATTCTTGTGTTGTTAAAAAAAGTATTGTTTGAAACATTCACGTTATTTGAAAATGATAATAATAAACCTGTGTTAGTATTTCTGCTTACATTATTGTTTGTTATGTTTGTATAGTTAGCATAATCAAGGTAAATTCCGAATGTATTGTTTTGTATTAAGTTATGATCATAAATATAGTTTATAAAATTTGTAGTGTTCACATAAATTCCTGCAGCCAAACCATTTGTGTGATTGTGTATTGTATTTTGAAAAAACCTGTTGCCCTCTGCACGGCTTCCGTTAATGAATATTCCTGCCTCAGAATTGTTGTATATTGTATTAAATGAAACATTGTTATAAGAACCGTTGAAAATAAATAGACCATACCTGGAATTGTTGCTTAATGTATTTGATGTAATGTTTGTGTAATTTAAATTTAAAATATGTATCCCTGAAACGCTGTTATTATATACTGTATTTGATGTTATATTTGTATACAAAGAGTTTCCCGTGACAAAAATACCATGTCGGCTGTTTGATCTTATTGTATTACCGCTAATGTTTGTGTTGTTTGAAAAAGAATCAACTTGAATACCATCAAAAGTATTATTATCAGCGGAAGCACAAATATGAAGTTATACAGAAGCAGCAGCAAGAATGCTGTTAGGTTGAAGCTCTGAGAGAGTAAAGTTATTATTGCTAAATAAGGTGCACCAGTACAAGGTAATTCCACTAATGCAACAAAAGCA
>CAYXPX010000009.1:0-3718 GCA_964467335.1 Candidatus Woesearchaeota archaeon
TCTACGATTCATACCCAAATAAAGCATTGTACAACAAGAAGGTTCACTCCTGCTGCATGCACGAGAAGTAATTTGATCATTTGAATCAAGCGTATAAGCAGTTATCTCCTGTAATGAAAATACCGCATTTGAACCATCTCTGCCTGCCCCGCCATGATATATAACATTACACCCTCTTACAAGCCCGCTATCATGCTCATTCATAAAAACAGTCCTTCCATTTACATCCACAACAACTCTGGCATCGCCATCAACACCTAAGTAAGTTAAAGTACAACAACGAGGATATTGATTAATGGTAGCAATTGTAATGGGAGCAATTGCATCTCTTCCAACAGAAACATCTTTTTTAAAGATATTAAAAAATTGATATCCGGTAATTGAATTTCCAGCAGAATAACCCACACCAAAAACAAGCAAAACTAAAACAAGGATCAAACCAACACTGCCAAGCCACCTCTTTTCCATAAAAAAATTACATAATTTTCTAACTTTGGATATATATATATGTAATTAAAAATATATTTTTAAGAATATAAATAATATATGCTAAACGATAGTTGCATACTAAGAGTATTATAAATTGATAAAACAATAGATATTAACTATCCCAAATCCTTCCCTATTAATAGGGAAAAAAGTCATATAATGCAATAGCAAGCTTTAACTAAAAGTCATATAATGCAATAGCAAGCTTTATAAATCAGTTTATCTGCACAAATATCATGGTTGATTTCAAAAGCATAATAAAAGAACAAAGAGAAGAGCTGGAAAAAATAGAGAAAGAGAAAAGTTAAATGAAGCAAAGAATATATTAAAATATCCAAACATACTAACCATATTGGGAATTAGAAGGTGTGGTAAGTCAATATTTTCTTACTTATTGGCAAAGAATAGTAAAACAGGCTATATTAATTTTGATGATGAAAGATTAATAGAACTAAAAAATGAAGATTTTGATAAAATATTAACTTCATTTTACGAACTATATGGAGATTTAGATTATATTATTCTTGACGAAATTCAGAATGTAAAGAATTGGGAATTATTTGCTAATAGGCTTAGAAGAACAAAAAAGGTAATTTTGACAGGTAGTAATTCCAAACTTTTAGCTGGCGAATTGTCAACACATTTAACAGGCAGGTATATAGATATGGAGCTTTATCCATTCTCATTTAAAGAATTTCTTAGAAAAAAAGAATTCAAAGAAACTAAAACTTATACTTCAAAAGAAAAAGCAGAAATATTAAACTATTTAAAGGAATATTTGCAAATAGGAGGATTTCCAGAATCGTATAAGTTTGGCAAAGCAATAATATCAAGAATTTATGAAGATATAATCACAAAAGACATATTATTAAGATATAAAATATCAAAAATTGAAGAATTGAAAAAGCTCAGCAATTATTTGATAACAAATTCATCTCAAGAATCCACTTATAGCAAGTTATCAAAACTACTAAATGTAAAACATGTAAATACAATATCAAAATGGATAAGTTATCTTGAAAACTCATTCTTATTTTTTAGAATTGAAAGATTTGATTTTAAACTAAAACAACAATATATTGCACCAAAAAAAATCTATTGTATTGACACAGGAATAATAAATTCAATAGGATTCCAATTTTCTGAGAATATAGGAAGATTAATAGAAAACAAAGTAGCAATAGAATTACAGAGAAGAAAAGAAAAACCGCAATCAAAGGTGTATTATTGGAAAGACCATCAACAAAACGAAGTAGATTTTGTAATAAAAAACGAAAAAACAGTGAAAGAATTAATTCAAGTAACTTATTCATCAGATAAAGAAAATATTAAAAAAAGAGAAATACAGGCATTGTTGAAAGCAAGCAAAGAATTAAATTGCAAAAAACTAACAATAATAACTTGGGATTATGAGAATGAAGAAAATGGAATAAGATATATACCTTTATGGAGATGGCTTTTACAATAAAAGAAGAATATAAATCCTCACCTTTTAATCCTATCAATATAACTCTCAAATTCCTCCTTTTTTTTCTTTGTCTTTCTGTAAACATAAAATAAAACAAATAACAAAACAATAATAAAAATTAAAAAAATCCATAATCCAAATCCTTTCTCCTCTTCAGGCCCAATCACAGTCGTAACACTCTCTTTATTATCACTAACAACATCTGCACTCTCATTCACTTCCTCCGCCTCTACACCATAAACATTTACAAAAATAGGCAATGAACCAATAATACTATCACCAACTCTAACATCAAAAGAACCAGAAAAATCCCCGTTATAAAAATCTCTTTTGTCGTTAATAGAAACAAGCACAACAGCGCTTTCATTAACGTTGATTATGCTGCTGGTCAAAGGGTTAATGCTCAAAATCTCCCCAACATCCCCGCTTATAAAATACTCAACATCTCTTAAATCAATCCCGGCATTATTCTTGACAACAATCTGTCCTGGAGGATAATACTCATTAACATCAAGCGAAATTGTTAAATTCTCCAGCTCTCTCCCGCTTAAAGTTGTAATCAAAACAGGGTTCTCAATCAAGCTTAAATCAATAATATCTTCAGCAGAAGTTTCGTTTATATCAGTAACATCTCTAGAAATAACTCCAGATCTAAAAACCAAAAATGGAATCTCATAAAACTTGCCTGCATAATTAACCCTTATTTTACTGTCAAGATTTCTCTCCTCTTCAGAAGACAAATGTGTAATCACCCCGACGTTTTTTGTCTGTCCTGGATTTAAAGAAAAACTCTGCTGCTGAAAATTAAAAAAATCTCCCTCTTTATTTAAAACAACATTAAGCGCATTAATGCCCCTGTTCACAAAAATCAGGCTGAACGAAGCCTCTTCTTCAGCATCAACATTGCTCAAAACATATCCTGGCCTCACAGATAAAATATCAATATTCCCTGTAAGCACACTCAAATTAGTAGTAAACTCTGAAAAATAATTAATGCCTTCTTTGACATAAGAAACACTGCTGAGGGATATTTCATACATTCCTTCAGGAACATCAGGCACATTAAAGTAATAAAAATATTTTGTCTCATTAATTTTCAGGGAATTCTTTGCAATTGAAATTAAACTGCCGGAAGAATCACGCAGATTTAGGTTCGACACGCCAAGGGGAGAGGAAAATGTGCCGTTCACAAGAGTAACCTCAAGCTGTACAGTTTCAAATTTACTGTAAGAATCCCTGTAAATCTGCATCTCAATGTCCTGCGCATAAACCAAAGAAGAAAACGCTAAAACAAAAAACAAAAACATAGCGCATTTCTTTGCCAAAGGATTAAATCTCATTTTCCGCCAAGCAGTCTCTTCGCCTCTTCAAGTGATTTTTCAAGTTCATCATCACTCTTTGATTTTGTTGCACTGCCGCCGGCAGTCCTTGCAGGAGCTTTATATTGAAATGCAGGTCTTGCAGGTTTTTGCACAGGCTTAAATTCTGCCTGGGTTCTGTACTGCTCAAATGTCGGCTGCTTTTTCTTCCTCTTAAATAAGCCGCCTAAATTTACTCTTCCTGTTTTTACATATTTCAGGTAAAACAAAACAGCAGTCAAAATTAAAACAATTATAATAATCAGCCACAGCCACCAAAGACTTTTTTCCTCATCATCATCTTCACTAACAGGAACAAAACCCCCATCAGTATCATCGCTTGAAGGCTGGACAATACAGCTTCCGCTCACACATATTTCGCCTGACAGGCAGTCACTGTCCA
>CAYXPX010000009.1:3728-22611 GCA_964467335.1 Candidatus Woesearchaeota archaeon
ACACCCGGCAGCACAGTCTCCTCCGCAGTCAACGCCGCTCTCGCCTGCATCTCTAACTCCATTCTGGCAGCTGCATATAGGATCAGACGCACACCTTATCTCTCCGCAGTCAAATATGCCGTTGCCATTGTCGTCAATGCCATTGCCACATATCTCATCAGATAATCCAAGATCAGCAGCAGAAACAGAAGAAACACCAATCCTTCCAAGTTCTCCCCCATGCAAAGCAATCAATGCCCATGAAGTTGTCTCAAGATCATTGTTCCAGCTCCCGTCATCTCTAACTCCATTTCTTATAAAATCAATGCCCCTTGCAACAGCCTCTCCCCTGTCGCTTCCAGTCAGGCCAAAAGTGGCTATTGAAGTTGTAATAATATTATTGCCCCAGCTGCCGTCACTTATCCTCTGTAAATTCGCAAGATCGTTAAGAAAAGAAGGCGCAGCGCTTGAAGCCTTTATCAAAATCCTGTTAAGAAAACCAAGAGCATGTGCATCACTCCTTTTATTTATCGCCTGAGACTCAAGATAAATATGCGTGCCAAGATTTTCAAGAGTTAAATCCTGGTTTCCTGTTGCACTCCCAATTTCAAGCAAAGCCCATGTCGCAACAGCAGTCGTTTCATAATTGCACGGTCCAGCGCCTCTCATATTGCCATAACATGCATTTGCAACTTTCAATACCTGGCTTGCACCAGCATCACTCTTTTGTATAAAAAATGTATTAAGATTCGGTTTATACAGCAATGTAATAATTGGGTTAACAACCTCGCAGTTTACAGTAATCTCAGGCTGCATAGTAGCAGTAGCAAGTGTAGGATGAAGCTCGTTTAATCTTATATAATATTGCTGTTGTGTAGGAGCACCGCTTGGCTGCCTTACAATATCTCCCTCAAGAGAAAACGTCCTCTCCCCAGTTACACCTGTAAAAGTAAATGAACATACGCCGTCATTGTCAGACTTTATTGCAATGCTCCATTCTCCTCCAGGAGGAAGTCCTGCAATCCTTGCTGATTTAAGCCATTCAATTTCTTGTGATACATCCTGTCCTGCCAGGCTAAGAGCAAGAGTGGCAAAAGCGCTGTCAGCAACCTTGCATCCGGTGCTTGGCCAGCATTTTTGATTTTGATCCTCAAGAAGCCTTAGCTGTTCAATTAAACCTGTCATGCCTCTGCTGCTTCCCCCCTGTATTAATGCAATTGTGGCAAGGCTCCTTACATCTACAGGCATTGTACTATTAATCAAAGTATCATGAAGCCAGTTATAAGAAACTCCAAGATCGCTTCCGAGTGCATTTGTTCCTGCAAATTCTGCAGAAGTCCCAGTACTGTCAGATGCAGCATCATCAAGTGTATTATCATCTGCTCTTTCAGCATCCAGTTCCTGGCCATACACAGAAGAAACTAATAAAAAAATACATAATAGGAATACTAACTTACCACCTCTTGTCATAGTATTAGACCAGAACAATTTACTTTATAAACGTTTCTGTGCACAAGCCCCTATGCTTCCAAAAAATCTGCTGAAATATAATCCAAAGCCGTATTCAAAAGGAAAACGCGGATTGATTTACACGTTCACAAAAAATAGGAAAAAGATTGCATTAAAAATTAAAAATCCTGAGTCAAAGGCAGAAAACAGGATAGAAAACGAGATAAAATTCCTTAAAATATTAAATAAGCATAATATTGGCCCTGAATTAATGTTTCATGGAAAAGATTATTTTTGTTATGAATTTATAGAAGGAAAAACCCTAAAAGAATATGTAAAAAACAAGAGACCATCAAAAAAAATATTAAACGCAATAATGAAGCAGTGCAAAATCATGGACAATCTTGGAATAAATAAAAAAGAAATGCACAAGCCTCTTAAGAATGTAATAATAACCAAAAAAGAAAAGCCTGTATTGCTTGACTTTGAAAGATGCCGCTTCACAAAAAGGCCAAAGAATGCAAACCAGTTCAGACAATTTTTAAGAAGATTTTAATGATTCTTCTTTTTAATATTCATTCTGTCCATCTTAAGTTTTCTGAAAACATAGTTGACAGGATTTTTGCACATCCTGCATATGCTGTCCTCGCATTTCACACCCATTGTTTTGTAATAACCTGGATTCTCGCAGTTTGGCGGCGGAACACTTTTTCTCTGTCTCTTGAACCAGCTTATCTGCGACATAACATAGCCGTCGCGCAGGGGCTCCCTGTTTTTTTTATTCCATTCAAGGAGAAATTTCTCAATTTCATCCATGCTCCATCCAACGCTCTGCAGAAAGTTTGCAAGAACAAAAATAGCCCTCTTTCTTCCGTCCTCCTGCACTCCAGACATAAGCTTGAGTATACATGGCGGAAAATAATCTGGTTTAACTGCAACTTTTGGAATATCAAAAACCCTTTCTGGCTTCTTAACATCCTCAATAATGATTTTATTTTTATTCGCCCAGTCAAACGCCTGAATGAGCAGATTCTTTGCCTCGCCTGCAAAAACATTTTCGCTGTCAAGAAATTTTAAACTATTGTCGACTTTTACATTCTCAATTTTTGCATCATCAATATTAAAGTCAGAAATATCTTTAATTGGGATGCTTACTAATCCGGATTTTTCATTAACACTATAAACACATCTGAACAAATGTCTTGAAGAAATCAAAACACTGTCAATGTCAACAACTTTAAATGGAGTAAATGAGCCATCTTTAAAATTTTTAGGATTGGATTCTCTACAAGAAGGACAGCTAAGAATAATACTAGAACTAACTTGTTTTGAATTACATATGATGCAGTAATCCGACTTTCCATCAAAATTGTTTTTACAACTATTGCAAACAGATTTAATAATTTCATTAGCTTTCTTGTCGCATTTAAAACAAATTTTTTCTGTTATGTCTTTTATAGTTTTTCCAACGCTTTCAGCTGCTTTTTCAATGATGTAGCTGCTTAATATTTTTTTAGATAAAAATTCTTTTGTCATGTCTTTTAAATATTCAGAAATAATCCTGACGCCTTCAGGAAAATAATCTTTAATGTTTACATTATTAACCTCCTTCGGAAAGGCCTCGAAAGGAATTCCAATATGCCATCCACGATTTCCGGAAAATTTTAATGAATAATTTTTCACGTCGTGAAACTTTAACGCATCAGTAATGAGTTGAGCGCACATTGAACTAAAATCCAGGTTCTTTGAGTCTATGTCAATGATTCCATCCCACCCTGCCCTAAAGTTATCAAGCTCTTTTTTTCCAATGCCTGCCTTCAGCATAAGGGGATCTCTCCACCGCTCCTCGCTCACATGAAAAGAAGTCATCCCCTGCTCAATTAAATCCCTCAAATCTCCCTCAAAATTAACTATCTCTGGTCTCGGCCCTCTCGCATCTCCAAACCATGCCTGCACCTCCCTGCCCTGGCTGAGCCTAAGCAGCTCCCTCTGAACTTCCTTCCTCAGATAAAATTCTTTAATCATAAATATAAAAACATTCAGA
Source organism: Candidatus Woesearchaeota archaeon (assembly GCA_964467335.1). Lineage (GTDB taxonomy): Archaea > Nanobdellota > Nanobdellia > SCGC-AAA011-G17 > GW2011-AR18 > CAYXPX01. Next base: position 7,201 of record CAYXPX010000009.1, read on the forward strand.
AGTTTAAATAAATATTGCAATTGAGAAACATAAATTTAAAAATTCACTTTTTGCTGCTTTTCGCATTCTCAAACTCAGCCTGAAGCTCCTGGATTCTGACATAGGCATTTGCAAACTCCTCCTGAAGCTGTTCCATGGCTTTTCTTGTATGTTCGGTCTGCTCAGAAACAATCCTTGAAGCATCATCAGTGCTCTTCTCAACGCAGATCCCTGCACCAACGTTCATAACAACATTCCTGCTGTCGCTTATCTTGCTCCTGAAAAAAATTCCGCCTCCAAAAGGCATCAAAACTTCATCATAGCTTTCATTTTTCGAAATCTCCCGCAGATTTTCATTCATGTTGGTAAGATCCAGTACATGTTTTTCAAGGGCAGCAAGATTCTGCTGCAGTTGTTGTATCTGCTGGATTAAATACTGGTACTCCATATGCTTCTCATTTAATTTCTCTTCCATTATTTCCCTTTTTCCTTTGCGGCTTTTTTATTGTCAGATGCAGGCTTTCCCTTCCTGTCAGCTTTTCTTGTTTTTCTTGGCTTTTCTTTTACTTCCCTCTTGCTCCCTTTTTTTTCAGAAGTATTAATTCCAAAAGTCTCAAGCGCTTTTGCAGCCTCTGAATGAGGTGCATTTTTTTTGATCTTCGCATCCGCATCTAAAAACTCAAGGTGTTTTATGTTGCATTTTCTCCTTCTTGTCATCCCGTCAACAAGAACATAGTTGTCATTAATCACATCAATTATAATGCCGATCTCTCCTGCGTCTCTGCCTGCTATTTTCATTACCGCCTGTCCGACTTTAGTCATTTTTCAAAACAATCCCCCTTGCTTTTTGAACAAAAAATTTCCTCATGCATCTGCTGCATAAGCATCCGCCGTACGGTCTTTGCGGCCTTCTCTCGCTCTTGGCCATTCTCTTAATTTTTAATGGAATATCTCTTGGAACGCCTCTCAAAACAGCGCCGCATTCGCTGCATTTGGCGCTGGAAGGCTTTCTTCTTTCATAGTGCAGACTAACTCTGCCTCCTGGTGTTTTCACAAAAACCCTCCTCAATGTTCTTGATCTGTGTCTTGGTGCAACCATTTTAATATACCTTCATCACCTTCCTCAAAATCATGCTGAAAGCAATTGAAAATAATATGTATGCCCCCACTCCGCCAAAGCTTAAAAATACATCTCCAAAAGGTTCATAAGTTTTTCTTATCCAGATAAACGCAAACGCAAATGGTATCATGGTAGCAAGCATTGGTTTCAGGCTCTGCTTCCACTGAATTTTCATGGTTTCAAAATTCTCCTTTGCCATTTTTGAATTAAGTTCCTTAAGTTTTTCAGGATTGTCCTTGTGTTCCTTCATCTTCGCATGCGTACTTTTGATCCTCTCCCTTATATCTTTGAGCAAAACCTGGTCAGTTAAATATTTCCATGAAACAGTGCTCAGGATTGACAAAACAAAAGAAACTATGATTATTCCAAATAAGGGACTAATCCCAACAGACCAGCCGAATAAAAAATCAAAAATTGCATCAACAAAAGTCATTTTTACTCTCCCCCCATCATTTTTCTTAAAGCAGGATGCATATCCATCATGTGCTGTCTTGCTATGTCCTCATAAAGCTTGTATATTATCATGACAGCAAGTAAAATTCCTGTGCCCCTTGACAATGCCCCGAGCAGGTCAGCGCTTGCAGCAATTATGCCGACAAACAAACCGCCCATAACTGTAAGCGGAAATATATATCTGGATAAAACCTTTTCCAAAATCCTCTGGTCAGTCCTGAATCCAGCAATCGAAAGTCCTGCTGCCCTGATCTGTCTTGCCTGGCTCTCAGCATCCATTCCTGCAGTCTTGACCCAGAAAACTGAAAACAAAACAGAGCCAAGTGCAAGCACAAGCATATAAAACAAAGCCCTAAAAATATCCATGAAAACAAAAGATCCTGTTAGTATGTTTGTGACTATAGGCGGTCCTGCCACCCACGCAATTATTGAATTTCCTGCAGTTGTGCTGATAATCCCCTTTGTAAGCAAAAAAGTAACAGCCAGCTGGACGTTTGCAAGAAGAGCAGCAATCAGTATGACAGGAATGTTGCTTGCATAAAGAAAGTTAAGAGGCCATCTGACGCCAAAACCCCTTACTCTGCCATAGCTCAGCGGAATCTCTACCTTCATTGCTTGTGCATAAACAGATACGACAAACACAACCACAGTTGCAATTACAGCAACAGCAGCAATCAGTGCCTCTCTTGGCGCCCCTGCAAGCAGTGATGTAAAAAATACAAGAATGGCGCCTACAGGAGGCTGTCCTGACCCAAATGCAAGCCCGCCTATTGAATTCAGCGGACTAAAAGCCCTTATGAATATTTCAGCAGAAACTCCTGCAGCAATAAACAGGCTTACTCCTGATCCAAATCCCCACTTGCTTATGACTTCATCCATATACAAAATAAGAAGCCCCCCAATAATCAGTTGTATAATAAGTATAAGCTGAAACATAAAATAATCAGGAGTTCCTGCAAGAGAAGAAGCAGGTGCAAGCCCGCCGAGCATTACATACACTGTTGCCTCAAAAAGTATGAAAAAAACAGTTAAAATCTTCTGCAGTCCCTGAAAAAACGTCCTGCCGTCATGCGTTGTCATATCAAGCTTCAAAATGCCTGAACCAACTAGAAGCTGCAGAACGATTGATGATGTTACAATTGGTCCTATTCCCAGGCTAAGTACAGATCCAAAGCTCGCGCCAAGTATAATTGAAAGCTGCCTGAACTGGCTCAGTGAATTTTCCCCAAGGCCGAAAAGAGGTATGTTCGATAGTATAAAAAAAGACAGCAGTATCATAAGCGTCCACTTTAGCTTGCTCTTGAAATCAAGTTTCTTCTGCTCAGGCTTCCTTACCTCAGGAAAATAAGATATTATTTTGTTCACAATGTCACTGTTCATTTTTCTTCACAATTTTTCCTCCAGCATTCTCTATTTTAATGGTGGCATTTTTCGAAGCGCTGTCAACATTTATCTCAAGCTTGATATTTACTCTCCCTGAACCAAGCAGCTTGCTGTATCCAAGACCGGCAAGATCAACAAAATATCCGTCACTGGTTTTTTTTGCATGTTTTTTTGCAGAGAAGTCATCAAGCATCTCCTGCAGCTCTCCAACATTTATCGTCTTAAGATTTTTATTGATAAATTTTGTTCTGTTGAATCCGTGTTTTCCAAAGTATTCATTGCCGTAAAGCTTCAGGATTGTTGGCTTCTTCTGGTCAGCCCTTTTTCCTGAACCTGCCATTCCTCTTCCTCCCCTGTTGCCAGATCCCCTGTGTTTTTTCTTGGCTCCCCATCCATGCCATCTCTGGCCTCTCGCCCTGCTGATCTTGCTTCTTCTTCTTGCAGGCATTATAACATCCTCCCAACAAGATTGTTTATGTTCTCTCCCCTGTATCCCAATGCACCGCCAAGGCTGTAATGTTTTTTTATGCCGCCTCTTTCAAAACCACCTCTTGGCGGAACAAGTTTGAAAAACGGCTTAAGGCCTGGAATATCTCTAAGTCTTGTCTTTCCCTCAAAAAAAGCAGTTGCCAATTCATCAAAGCTGACGCCTGCATTGCTTTTAAGGTATTCCGCAGTAAGCAGTTTATTGCCTGCAACTCTTCCTCTCTTTTTGAGAAGCTCCTTAAAAACCTCCTCTTTTATTTCTCCCCACGTAACATAATCTTTAACCTTGATAATCATTCCAAGATAATTCCTGGAATTATCCACAACAACACAGCTGTTTTTTCTTGTCAGGTTAAGAAATTTCAGAGTATCTTTTAATTTAGGATGCATCCCGATTGCTCCCCTGATCTGCACAACAGCAATTTTCATTCTAACACTGCTCCCCCGACAACGCCGGCCTCATTCTCAAATTTAGGCATCATCTTGACGCTTGACAGGGATTTCATGGCAGCAAAACATGCCCTCATAAAATTAAGTTTTGTCGCAGTCTTGCCCTCTGTCCTTGTATAAACATCGCTGATTCCTCCAGCGCTTAGAATCGCAGAGCATTTTTTCTCGGCTTTAAGGCCGGCCCCTCTTGGTGCAGGCATGAAAAAGACCTCAATGCTGCCAACCTTTCCTGAAACTCTGAAAGGCACTGAATGAGGCAGCCTGCAGCCGCAGTCCCATGATCCGCAGCCCCTCCTGATTTTTATCAGGTTAAGTTTTGCATTTCTTATCGCCTTCTCTCTTGCAGGCACAGTCTCTTTTGCTCCGCCATAGCCAATGCCCATGTATCCATTTCTGTTTCCAACAACAGCAAAAGCAGAAAACTTTATTGTCGTTCCCTCTGAAGTTTTCTTCTGTGTCTGTTTCCATATGCTGCCCTTCCCTCCTCCAAATTTTCCCTTGCTTCTGCCAACCTCAAGAAGCTCAACATGTACATCAGGAAGAAGAAAGTCCACAATTTCAGGTTCAAGTATTCTCATCCCTCTGTCAAGTATTTCAGAGATGTCTGTAATCTCCCTGTTCTTTACCTTAAGTCCGATAGCCGTCTTCGGCTTCCATTCCTCAAGATTTACTTTTGAAGCTAGTGCCATTTTTCGCTTATTTTTTTCTTAACTTCCTCCGTATGTCTTGAAATATTGGCAGGATCAATGCCTGCTTTCAGATATTTTGAAAATCTCTGCTGAAAATCCCCCTTTATCAGGTTGGCATAATTTTCTATATGTTTTCCAAGACGTCTGCTCTCATCAGGAACAGAATCCCCGACAGCAATTTCAAAGCCTGCATCCTTAAGTCCGGCAGCAGCAGCAAAAAACAAAGAACCGCTGACCGCCCTGTAAGTCCCGATATCAAGTATTCCTGATTTCATATTTTTCTTTCTTGCTTTTAATCCGCACAAAAATCCTGCAAGATAAGCAGCAGGAATATTCCCTCTGTGGCCTTTCCATCCGTATTTTATAAGCTCTATTGTCGAGGAAGAAGCAAAAGTCTTGTCTCCTTCTGCATGAAACTCTGCTATCTGTACATAAGAATTATTCAGGCTTCTTCTGACAACTACTCTAGGCATGCCTGATGAAATAAGCTTGATCCTGCTTCTGTAATCTGTTCTCCCAAGTCTCTTCCTTTTGTAATCAATTGTATATGCTTTTCCGCCGCTCATCTTTTCACCTGCCAGAGATTGTTCTCAGTTAAATAAAGTTTTACATGCCTTCTGCTTCTAAAAAATCCCCCTTTTGCCTTCTCTCTGAGTGTCCTGTAAACATCTCTTCCAATTGCTTTTTTTTCAGCCAGTTCTAAAAATAATTTTCTCTGCGCCCTTATGCCTGCAACCCAAAGTTCTTTTCTTCCGGCTCTTGCTGTCCTCTTGCCCTTTTTGGATCCGCGTCCGCTCATTCTCCCCTTCCTTCGCTGCACAATTCTAACGATCGCCCTTGCCCTTGAAACTCCTTTTTTTTGTTTCACAAGGATCGCGCCCTCTGAAACAAGCTTCCGCAAATCATCCTTTGTAATCGCTGACTTTATGTCATTCAGCCTGCTGCCATCAAACCACACTCTGCCTGTTCCAACATTCAGCAGTCTTGCAGCCATTTCTTTTTTATTTTTTAGATTCATTTTCTCCCTTTACTTCCTGGACCCTGCCGTCTTTTATCCCGAGATTCTTGGCGTCCTTCTTGTCATCTTTGGTGTCCTCTGTCTTGTCCATTTTCTTTTTCTTATCATCAATTTTCTTTTCTTTTGCTAATCTGGATTTTTTTCTTTCCTCAAAAACGCCCCTGATGCTGTTAACTTCCTCCTCAATGCTTTTTACGCCGGCCACATGTATCTTTTTGTCTAATGCAAAATTAAGCAGGAAAATCCTCTTCCTCATTCCTACGCTCGCAGAAATAACAGCAACACATTCATCTGAAATTCCCTCAAAGTCATTGACATTTGAAACTAAAACAGGAACCATCCCCTTGGGGGTTAATCCGATGACGCTCTTTGGACTGCCATAGCCAATAGCCGGCATACATTTGTTTCCCTTGATGCAATTCTTCATTTTGTTGTGTATCCCGCGCGGCCTTCTCCATTTTCCCTTAAACTGCGGATAATTATTGGCAGCCTGTCTCTCAAAATTAGGCTTTCCTGTCTTTATCGCCTTTCTAAGTGATAGCAATTTTTTATTAATCATTTTCATCACCTGGTTTCTTGACAATGAAACATCCATCCTGGAATATTCTCCTGTCTCTGTTTGTAATTCTTGTCGCCTGTTCAATTTTTGCAGCCATCTGCCCGACAAGCTCCCTGTCAATGCCTCTGACAGCAATTTCATCGCCTGCAGTCTCGACCTTGACGCCGTCAAAAATCTTTACAGTCCTGGGCGTCTTTTCCCCAAGAAAATTTTTAATTGATAATAAATTTCCTGAAATAGAGATGTTCATTGGAAAATGTCCAGAACAAATCTTAAGTTTTGCACTGAATCCTCCATTGGCGCCTGCAAATAAATTTTTTATATGGGCCCTGTAAGTATTGATAAACATCTTGTCCTTGCTGGAAAATTTAATGTCCTCCCTGCACATAATAATAACTGCATTCCCCTCTTTTTTAAATAAAATTCTTGGATTCAAAAATCTGCGTTTTATCTCGCCTGTTTTGCCCTTCACAAAAAAGGTGTTTCCATCTATCTCCACGCCCGTTCCATCAGGAATTTCCAGCTTCACAAAATGAATTTTTTTAGCCATTTTAATAACAGTAAGCCAAAAGCTTTCCCCCAATGCCTTTTTTCAGCGCATCATTATGTGTCATCACTCCCTTGGATGTTGTAACGACAAAAAATCCGAAATCCTTTGCAGGAAGGTATCTTCTCTCAAAAATTTCAATCTCCTCCTTTGTAAATGAAAACCTTGGTTTTACAACTCCGCACCTGTTTATGTTTCCTATAAGATTTACCTTCACCTGTCCGCCGCGGCTCTTGCTTAAGACATCAAAGCTCCCAATATAGCTGTTGTCTCTCATTATTGAAAGAACAGCAAGTATAAGTTTTGATGTTGGTGTGATAATACACTCCCTGAATCCCTTTGCCTCAGCATTATTTATCTGGGACAATACATTTGATAATGGATCATTTAAGCTCATTTTTTCTCCTAGTCAAATTTCTTGAATCCAAGTGACTTTGCATCCTCCCTGAAGCACTGCCTGCATAAATGTATGCCATAGCTCCTTATATGGGCCCCGAATTTTCCGCATCTTCTGCATTTTCTTTTTCCAATGCCGGCAGTCCTGTTTTTAGGTACATTGTGTTTCAAAAACTTTTTAAGCTTTGCAGGTTTCGCCTCAAGTTGCTTGAAAGCCTTCTTAAAATCCTTGGTTGTCATAAGTCATCACCAACATTCACGCCAAACTTTTTTCTGACAAATTCCATTGCCTCATCTCTGCTTATTAAATGCTTCCTGCCGACATTTCTCCTGAGCACAGCACGCCTTTTTATTCTAAAGCCGGGCCTCTCAAGCGTGACAGCTGCCTCAAGACCTATAATTCCTGTATCCTGGTCATACTGCACGCCAGGAATGTCAATATATTCCTTGATTCCAAAGGAAAAATTGCCAAAAGTGTCAAACTTGCCTGCAGGCATCTTATTTTCAACAGCACTAAAAAGCCTCTTCAGGAGCTCATCTGCATTCTTGCCCCTGATAGTAACCTTGCAGCCAAGCGGAAGGTTTGGTCTTACTCCCCATGTGGGTATTCTTGTGCCTGGCTTGGATTTTGTTTGAACTGCTTTTGAGCCTGATATATTGCTGAGTAGTTTTGTAGCTCTCTCAAGTTTCTCGCCAGGAGCTCCAACCCCTATATTAAGTGTAACCTTCTCAATCCTGATTTCTTTCATGATGCTCATTTTTCAGCCTCAATTACAACCTCTGGTTTGTCCTTACCGACAACAAAAACATGCTCTGCGTTTGTGTTGTATTCTTTATTGTTAATTTCAATGACAATCTTTGGCTTCTGCATGTCTCTTGTTTTAATCAGGGACTTTATTCTTGCAAATTGCCCTACATGAGTGCCGCCATTAAGATATACTAATGATCCAGATTCAATGGGTAAAACTTTCACAAACTGCCTGCTCTCAAGATTTAACAAAACACTATCTCCTCTTTTGCACTCAAACTTTTTAGCAAGAAACGTTCTGCCGTCATGAAGGGTCACCTGCAGCAGCCCGCTCCTGACAGCATTCTTTCTTATAACCTTAAGTAATTTCAGCTTTGCATCCTCTCTGTTTATTGATACAAGAGAGAAAAAACCCCTCTTATTATAAACAAGTCTGTAACACTCATTAAGCGATGGCACATCAATTACATCCATAAATCCTACAGGAAATTTCTCGTCTTTTCTGGATTTTCCATCAACCAAAATTTTGCCCTCATTGAGTATTTTCTTAACCTCTTTGCTGGTCTTGGCGCACTTCAGCATATATCTTATCAAAATACTCAGCGGCATAGAACCGTTAAAAGAATGCGGACCAGGCATTGTCCTGACTATCCATTTGGTTTCCTTTTTCTCTATTGCCCAGTTGCGGGGTATGTTTAGTCTCTGCAGATGATTCTTTCCCATTTTACTTTCTCGCTAAAGCCTCCTTTCTGCGCTTGTCATCCAGATTAAGGCTCATTATCATAAGGTTGGATGGTTGTATTCCTATCTGAATTTTATTGCCGTCTTTTTTTGTCAAAAATAAGTTCTCAGGATAAACAAGCCTGTGTTTGATGTCTACTACCCCCACTTTTAATAATTTTCCCTTGTACTCTCCGCTCATAATTTTCACGCTGTCACCATTCCTTACAGAAAAATTTCTCTTTCCGTATTTTTGCTTCAAATCCTTTGCAAGTCTTACTCTCATAAATTTTCTCGCCACATGAAGAGGGGCATTTGCTCTGAATTTTCTCTGCTTTCTTGGCTGAACGCTTCTTCCCCATTTGCTGCTCCATTTCTTTTTCATTTTACACAGCCAGCTTTGCTATTTTTGCAACAGCAGGCCACCTCCCGACAATCTCTTTTGCAACAGGCCCTTTTATCAATGTGCCTTTTGGATTGCCCCTGTCATCTTTCAAAACAACAGCTGCATTGTCCTCAAACTTTACTCTTGTACCGTCAAGCCTTCTGTATTCTTTTGCCTGCCTGACTATTACCGCATTTACCACCTTTTTTCTCATCTCAGGATCACCTACTCTGACAGAAGCAGTCACAAGATCTGCCACGCCTCCGCTTGGATTTCTTCCTGCTGATGTCTTCTCGCCGCTGAAGGAAATAATATACAGTATCTTGGCTCCTGAATTATCGCATGCTTTAAGATAGCTTCCCCTTTGAAGCCCGTGTGTGATTTTTGCTTTTACTGCTCTCATTTTTTAAACCTCTCAATTATTATAAAATTTTTTGTTTTGCTTATTGGTCTGCATTCAGCAATTCTCACTGTGTCGCCCTGTACTGCATTTATGCAGGAAGGATTATGAACCTGAAGCTTGCTTCTTCTTTTTTCATATCTTTGGTACTTTGGAAGATAAAAAAGTCTCTCCCATCCCACAACAGCAGTTTTCTGTGCAGCAGCCTTAAGCACAGTGCCCACAAACTGCCTGCCCCTTAATGTCAGCTTTCCATGAAAAGCACAGTGCTTGTCTTTGCATTCAGGACTATCAGCACTTTTAATGTCAAGACCAACGTCCTTTGTTTCTGTTTTTTTTGTTTTTGCCATTTTATTTGGTAATAATATTTTTTACAATGATTGAACCCTCAGTAAACCCCATGCCTACAAGTTCCTGTCTGACTCTTTCAACATGATTCCCCTGAAGTTCTATCGCTCCGTTTTTTGCTGTTCCTCCGCATGCAAGCTTTGACCTAAGTCTTTTTGCAAGATCCCTCACGTCGATTGTCCGCTCCTCAATGCCGGATATAAACGTCGTAAGTTTGCCAAACCTTCTTTTCACAACACTGATGGTTATATTCTGTTCCTCCCTTGCCAGTGTCTGGCAGACGCATAAGTCCTTGGGTAAACTGCAAACATTGCATAGTTCCATGTTACTTTTTCTGTCCACCTCCCCTAATCTTTTGATTTTTGTAAGTCAAAATTCTTGCAATATTTCTCCTTATTGCCCTTATCATGCCAGGATTTTCGGGAGGTGTTCCTCTTGAAACCTGCGCCCTTAGCCTCATCAGCTCAAGCTTTAGCTCAGCAAGTTTCTTTCCATATTCTTCAATGCCCAAATTTTTTAGTTCACTCTTTCTTGTTTTCGCCATCTTCTGATTTTGGTTTCCTCCTTGTTCTCTTCGTCTTTGCAGTTTTTTCTTCCTGGTCTGCAGATTTCGCCTCTTTTTCTAAACTCCCCTCTTGCTTTTTCGCATCCTTAATTTGTTTTATCTCCATGTCTTCAGCAGTGCTCTCAGCTACTTTTCCTTCAGCTGTTTTTATATTCTCATCTTTTTTTAGGGAAACATCATCAGGAAGCAGCACTGAAGGATGAAGTATACTGACTTTGATTCCAATAGTTCCGCTTCTCAGATTGCATGATTCATAGCATCTGTCCATGAAATTTTCAGATATGTCTCCTGATTTTTTAAGGTAGCCTGCTGAAAATCTCCATGACTTTGCTCTCTCTCCAGGTACACCCCTCCCAGCGATAACTATCTCAATGCCTCTTGCACCTGCCTTCATCGTATTATCCAGTGCATAATAAGCCATGGCCTTAAATCTCTTCGGCCCGAATCTCTGAAAGCCAGCTATTAGCGACCTTGCAACAGATGATGCATCTAAAAATGGATTTGTAATTTCAACAACCTCTATCTGCGGATTCTCCATACTAAATCTGTTTTTTAAAGTGTCAGTCAATGCCTTGATATTTGCGCCTTTCCTTCCGACAATAAGACCTGGTTTTGAAGTATAAACAGATATTTTTTCCCCTAAGGGAGTTCTCTGCAGTTTTACATGGCTGCAGCTAAGCTTCCCAAGAGAAGAAAAAACAAAATCCTCCACATCCTTCTCCTTGAGCTTTTGCGAAATTATCTGTTTCTCAATCATGCTTTCCTCTCCTCAGCAGTAATTCTTACATGCGTATTTTTCATTTTCATCCTTCCCTTTCTTCCAGTTCTCCATCTTCTTTCGGCCTTGTCTGCCTTTGCAAAGTTTATAACAAGATTATTTACATCAAGCCCTTTGTTTTCAGCATTGGATTCAAGAGAATTAAGAAGCCTTAAAAATTCCTTGGCTGTTTTTACAGGATATCTGCCTGCAGCAATGTTTCCCCTTTTGTGCGGCCTCTCTCTGTTAAATTTTTTAAGAGCCAGAGGCTTTTCCATCAAAGCAATCTCATTTAGAAAACTCTTTGCTATGCCAAGCTGCCTGTTTCTAATAGCATCGCATATCTCTGCAGAAATCTTTGTAGAGACAGGCAAAGACTTTCCATAAACCTCTGCTGTATTTGTTTTATTTTCCATTTTATTTCACGCTCATCGCAGCACTGGACTTTGTTGCCCCTATGCCAGGAGCGCTATGGCTGACCTTCTTTCTGTTGACAACAAACTCTCCAAGATATTTTCCAAGCATCTCATGATTCACATTAACAGGAATAAACTCTTTTCCATTATGCACCTGAAAAAGAATGCCGACCATCTCAGGAATTATAACCATGTCTCTGCAGTGTGTTTTCAGGGGTTTGTTTAATTTTTTCTCTCTGTATTTCTTGATTCTCAGTAAAAGCCTCTTCTGGCTGTCTGTAAATCCCCTCTTTAAACTTCTTCTTGCCCTGCTTGGGACAATTTTCATAAACTCTCCAAGGCTCATCCTCTGAACATCCTCTAATCTTCTTCCCTTGTAAAGTATTTCCTTTGCCATCTTATTTTTTCCTTCCAGTTCTGCTGGCTCTTATCTGGCCGACATTTCTTCCAGGAGGCGCCCATCTCGGAGGTACAGTTGATTTGCCTGGATGCCTTCCCCTTCCAGAGCCAAAAGGATGATTAAGTGCATTCATTGCAACAGGAGATGTAACAGGATATAATTTCCCTCTTGCCCTGTCAGCATGCCACCTTCTGCCTGCCTTTACAAATGGTTTCTCAGTTCTTCCCCCGCCTGCAACAGTTCCAATTGATGCCCTGCACTTAACGCTAAACTTCTTTTCAGCACCGCTCGGCATTAAAATAGTAACACTCTCTCCAATCCTTGTAACAACCCTTGCAAATGTTCCAGACGCCCTCACATATCTTCCGCCATCCCCAAGTTTTCCCTCTATGTTATAAATTAAAGTGCCCTCTGGAATGTGTTGCAGCTCAACAGTATTTCCAACTTTAACATCGGTGCTTCCGCTTAAGACAATATCTCCAACACTCATTCCATCAGCAGCAATAATATAATTCAGGCTTCCGTCATCATATTTCACAACAGCCAGGGGAGCGCTATGGCTTACGCTGTGCACAAGATCTACAACTCTTCCTGAAAGATTCTTTTTTGAAATATCCTTAATATGTTTTGCCTCTGCAAAATATCTGTGGCTGTTTGCTCTGTATCTGTTTGTTCCAGATCCTCTTCTACGCGTAATTGTTCTTTTTCCCATTTTACATAAGTCCTAATTTAGTCATTACATCCATGGCAGGATGCTCGGCCTTCAATTTTATATAAGCTCTTTTTTCTCCCTTGTTTGTTATGTAAGTATTCACCTCATCAACAGCCATCTCAAACTGCCCCTCAAAAGCATCTTTAATATCTTTCTTGTTGGCATTAAGGTCAACAACAAACAAAAGCCTGTTCTCATTATGCAAAAGTCTGACGCTTTTTTCAGTCACAAGCGGATATTTTAAGATATTATGCTTTTTCATTTTAAAAATAATTTCTCCTTATCCATTATATTAAGGGCGCCCTCAGTAAATATGCATTTTCTAGGCATGTCTTTCCCAAGAGTAAGCAAATCTGCATTCAGGCTTCTTACATCAACAACATCATATCCCGGAATATTTGAAATTGCCTGGAAAAGGTTGCATTTTTTGCTCACAACAACAAGTGTCCCTTTTTTATATCTAAAGGATCTTCCCCTGGACTTTCCTCTCCCTGATTTTTTCCTTTTAACACTCAAAATTTTAAATCCAAGCAATTCTAAAATTTTTATAGACTCTTTTGTTTTTGAAATATTCTCAAAATTATCCAGCACAGCAATACTCTCTTTAGCGCTTCCGTTCAATGCGCTCCTTATGGCCTTCACTCTCTCTTTTTTATTAATTTTTAGATTCCAAATTTTTGAAACCTTTGGAGGGTGTGCCTTCCTTCCGCCTACAGTTCCTGGAGCAAGAGCGCCAACCCACATAAACTGGGTCCCTCTTCGCCACATTGTTTTCCTCGGAACTCTTGCTATTCCCTTTCCATAAGCCCCCTTATAATCCCTTCTCCTTCTTGAAAGCTTTGCAGAATAATTCATTCCAGCTCGCGGCATTACGCCGTAAGGCTGTCTTGAATTGCTTCTTAAAGATAATATTGCTCTGTTAATTAAATCAAAATTATAATCCTCATTAAACTGCTCTGGCAGATTAATTGTTTTTGTTTTCTCGCCATTTAAGTTATATAAGTCTTTCTTCATTGCTTGCTCTCCCTGCTTATGTATTGTATTTGTATATTTTGCCCGAATCCTTTGCTGTTTCTTATGGGCTCAGTCAAAGTAACAAGTCTTTTTACATTTCCAGGCACACTTCCCTTTATCAAAACAAAATTATTTTTCACAAGGCCATAATGTAAAAATCCGCCTTTAGGATTTATTTTCGCAGGGTCATTTCCTATCATCAAAATATCCTTATTGTACTCAGTCCTTAAGCTATATCCCATTCTTCCTGGCATCAGCACAGTCCATAATGTTTTTCCAGGCCTTTCAGGACCCTTAATGCTTCCTCTTCTCTTTTTTTCAGACTTATGGCTGCTGAGCTGGCTTCCATATCTCTTTACAACGCCCTGAAATCCCTTTCCTTTTGTAACAGCATGAACATCTACAATGCTTCCCTCTTTTAAAATATCACTAACGTTTATTTCCCTGTCAAGCAATCCTAAAACAAAATCCAGTTTCCCCTTTACTCCGCTGCCTCCGACACCAATCTCAAAAATCTCAGGTTTTTTCTTTCCAAATCCTGCTTTTTTTGGTTGTGTATAAACATTTACTCTCAAATCAGAAAAACAATCAAGTCGCGAAGAAATTTCCTTTATTTTTGTATCAAAATCTGTTTTTTTCTGGATATTAACCTTTCTTGAAATCTCCCTGTCAAGTTTAGGATTCAAAACATCAGCAGCAACAGACAGCCCGTTTAAGGTTTTTTTATAAAGTCTTATCGAATAAATTTTTAATGCAGGACATTCAATCACAGTAACAGGCCAGACAATGTCATCCCCTTTGGTTAAAGAATTCGGCCTTGAATCCCTTGCAACAATGTGGGTCATTCCTGCTTTGTATCCGGCAAATCCCAATAAAGAAGAATTCTTTGATTTTACCCATGCCTTTATCTCAGCATATCCCCTTTTAGATCTCTTTCTAGGCCAGAACTGCAGGCTTCCGTGTCTTGGTCTGTGTACCCTTCCCATTTTAATTTTCCTTTGTTTAGCGTTCTACGATCTAGAATCAGCGGCTTTTGCATATCAGTAGGGTAATAAATGGAATTTTAGGTTGTTTATAAAAGCTTCGAAAATTTTTGGTTTTGGTGCAACCCTTTTTTCTTAGATAATCTTTTACCAAATTATACCATTCAAGACATACATTCTTCCATGCAAAAATAGGCAAAGAATTAGGAATGCACCAGAGCCCGAAAATTTTTTCGCTTAGAGAAATTTTCAGATCTACGACTAAACCAAACAAAAAAATACATCTACTTGCTTCCACAAAAAACATAATAATAAAATTTCAAAAAGAACTAAAGTTTAATTTGTAGCATTTAAGAAAGCTATATAGCTAACTGTCCAAAGGCTATTATCATCAACCCATGCTGTAGGGTGAGAATCAAAATTCGCGAATGTCAATGTCAAATTACCACCTGCACTTATATTAGCAGCAACTATACTTACATTTGAGGGCAATGCAGTAAAGGAAGTGAGGATTATAGGGTCATTAGCACTTGCACCAGAAATAGTACAATTAGCTCGAGGTATATTGCCTGGTGCCGCCGTATTATTATTGGATCCTCCAATCAGAGCAGGTATATCCCCTGTGCATATTCCAAATAATAACCTACGAACACCTGCAAGTGCTGTCGCATTAACTGAATCATCAGCTAAGTCTATTGCTCCTATTGTAAGATCTACTATTTGACTTGTATTGACTGAATTAGGAGCAATCAAAGATTGGTTAATTGCAGCAAATGCTATGTCCGCATTGCTTATTGTAAAGTCTACTATCTGAGATGAGTTAATTGCATTAGGAGCAATCAAAGATTGGTTAATTGCAGCAAATGCTATGTCCGCATTGCTT